>CAZKUH010000250.1:0-4337 GCA_964555895.1 uncultured Enterobacterales bacterium | reverse complement strand
GAAGCCAGCGCTGCGTTGTAACTTTTGCTAAGGGAATAACCATTAGCTTCAAGTTGCGCCTTGCTCTGACATCCTGCTTGAACTCTGAAACCTGCATTTTGAATAATTATGGGTATAGAACCTACAATTGAGTAAAGTACATCTTGTAGTTCATTTTCACCCTTGGATTTAACTTTCTCTATCGTTCCCTCTATTCTATTGTTTGAATTTGTTGGTATGATTTTTTTTGGGATTGAGGAAATGCTCAGGTTACTTTTGCTGGAGGATAACTCTGGGTCAAGTGTGTCGTAGGCATTTTTTGTTTTTACGACAGTTTCAACTAATTTTAATTCATCAATAGAAGCGCTCACTATATCAGTTTGCTGTTTTTCAGCTGAATAATTTATAGAGTACATGATAAACAACCCAATAATCAGTCCTGATATAAATATAATGATATTTTTTTTCATTCCTTATTCCTCTAAATATAGTTTATTTTCCTGTTTGTTAATTTTTTAATTTTTTGAGAAGTTGATGTTGGTAAGAACCATGGTTCCTTGTTCTGCACCTTTTTTTTCCTGATAAATTTTTATGGGTATGTAATTAAATTTTGGCGCCATCCAGAATATGGTTTTTCTGCTACCACTTTGTCTCACAATTTTAATGGCGTTAAACTCTCCGGCAGGTGTTTGTACGGTATCTGAATTTAAAATTTGGTATTCTCGAGATTTTATATGACCTTTGGCGCTAATTTTAAAGCTGATGGTGGTTGGTGTTTTAGCGGTATTATTTGTATGGTTTTTTGCTTGATGAGAAATTAAAAATTGTCGTATGACTATTTGGTGACTTAACGAATTATATATATCTTCTTCTAATGGGAGTTGCCAACTGCCTTTTTTATCTCTGCTACCTCGAATTATTTTTAGATCCCAATCAAAAAATTCACGGGTTTTTTTCTTGGAAAATGAATTTTTTATTTCATAAAGATAACTCAGAGTTTTCAAATGATGATCTAACCATTTAAAAGTGGTTACTTCTGTTCTTTTGTCACTAAACAAAAAAATACTCACTTTGGAATAGCTGATTAATTTCCAGATATTATTTTGCACTGATAAAACTCTACTGGCCACTCCTTTTTTATCACCCCCTCGTGTCACTTTATATTGTGCTGAATAAGGTTTGAGCCAGGTTGGTGTGGTTAAATCGTGGAGTTTATTTTCAGTATTTAATGGTATTTTGTTGATGGCTTTATTGCTAGTGTTTCCAGTAGCTGTCGGCGTAGCGTTGGCTATTAGTACACCACTTGTAAGACTGAAGATAAGTGATAATAGAAGTTTCAATGGGATTCCTTTCTTTGATGCGATTATTTTTTATAAAACATTAATTTTTTTAAAGTAATTTGGCTTGAGTTAAATTTATTTTTCCTTCACAAAAAGCGTTTATAACTTTGGGGTAGAGTTGATGTTCCAGTAATTGGACTCTCTTGGCCAGCGTTTGTTCCGTGTCAGAGTCTAAAATAGCTAATATGCTCTGGGCAATCACAGGGCCACCATCGAGTTCTTCTGTGACAAAATGTACCGTGCAACCATGGGACTTATCTTGGGCTTGCAATACCCGTTTATGGGTATGTAACCCTTGGTACATTGGTAACAGCGAAGGGTGGATATTTAACATACGACCCTGATAGTGGCAAACAAAATCCGTGGTAAGGATGCGCATAAAACCGGCTAGAACAATCAGATCAGGATTAAATTTATCTATTTGCTGTTGTAATTCCTGGTCGAAATCTTTTCTATCGGGAAAATCATCATGTTTTATGGTGATAGCGGGGATCCCTGCCTTTTGGGCACGTTCAAGTCCATATACCTCAGCCTGGTTGGATAGAACTGCTACGACTCTGGCTGGAATTTCACCCGCTGCAATGGCATCTAAAATTGACTGTAAATTAGAACCATTGCCAGAAATCAGCACGACAATCCTGCAAAAAGAACTCATGACTGAATTAAATGTCTGATATTTCAACGAAAGGATTTTTACTTTCGCATTTTTCAATATGCCCAATCTGCCAGGCTTTTTCACCGAAAGCGGTCAACAAGGATATAGTATCACTGGCATATTGTTGGGGTACGACTACGACCATACCGACACCGCAATTAAATGTACGGTACATTTCCCGGCTGGCAATATTCCCTTTTTGCTGCAACCAATTGAAGATTTCCGGCCAGTCCCAACTTTCAACATTAATTACAGCTTTGGTATTATCGGGCAATACGCGTGGAACGTTATCTAGCAGACCACCACCTGTAATGTGTGCCATGGCATGAACAGGGACTTCGCGGATTAGATTGAGTAGGGATTTAACATAGATCCTAGTGGGCTCCAATAACAGATCGACCAGCATTTCATCTCCTAATTTGGTTTTCGGGCCAGAGTTTGAGACTTCGAGAACTTTTCTAATCAGTGAAAATCCATTGGAGTGCGGGCCGGATGAAGCCAGTGCGATGAGCACATCATCTTTATTTACCGCATGACCATCAATAATTTTTTCTCTGTCGACCACACCAACACAAAAACCGGCCAGATCATAATCTGCTGCCTGATACATGCCCGGCATTTCTGCGGTTTCGCCGCCAATAAGAGAACAGCCCGAGAGTACACAACCTTCACCTATGCCAGAAACAACATCTCTGGCAATGTCGACATCAAGTTTCCCAGTCGCATAATAATCAAGGAAAAAAAGTGGTTCAGCACCTTGTACGATGAGATCATTGACACACATAGCGACCAGATCTATTCCCACAGTATCGTGTCTGTCCAGATCAATAGCCAAACGCAACTTGGTGCCAACACCATCGGTGCCTGCGACTAAAACAGGTTCTTTTAAACCTTTTGGTAAGGCAAATAAAGCTCCAAACCCGCCGAGATCATTGAGAACTTCTGGGCGTCTGGTTTTTTTGCTGACAGATTTAATCCGGCTGACAAGCGCTTCGCCAGCATCAATATCGACACCTGCATCTTTGTAACTGAGTCCAGCTTTTGCTTCTGACACATTAATTTCCTGAAATACGAATGGAATTGTCGCTATTTTAGCAATTCATGCTGGTTATGAATAGAGGAATTTGCCCACCAAAGCAGCGTAACCGGGAATTGTTGAAGCAACCTGAAACGATTAGTTGAACCGTATAAAAGTGTGCGCCCAGATGTGCAGTTTAGACTGAAGTGCAGTTTATCTGTTTGGTGATCGACGGCATATCTGAAAAGATTCGTTATTTCAAAGAGTTAACAATTCACAAGATCTCCAAATCCCTTTGGAGAAATAAAAGATGAACGATTTCATGAAATGAGAAACTGCTTGGCGAATTAATTGAGGAAAATTAAAATTTCTTACCCTGAGTATGCCTCATTGAAATTTGGCTATAGCGTTTGAATGCCGTATGATGCGAATTATCTGAACATTATAGAAACAGCTTTATGCCAAGATTTTCTGCCATCCAGATGAACTTTGTTACAAAAATATTGATGGTTTTTATATTGCTACACCAGCTGCCGAGCAAACTAAATGCCGCTGAACGGGTGGATATTTTTACCGTTGATGTCGCTGTGGCTGATCGGACGCAATCAAGTCGAACAAAGGCGATGAAGCAAGGATTGGCGCAAGTATTGGTTCGTGCCAGTGGTGTTGAAGCCAGTACCAATAATGAATACATACGTTCACGAATGAATAAGGCGCAATCATTTATTCAGCAATTTGCTTATTTGAAATCGACAGAAAATCCGCAACAAACTCCTTGGATATTGCGTTTAAATTTTGAGCCGCTCAGTATTCAACGGCTGTTAACAGATGCGGGTTTGGCGATTTGGGGAGAGCGCCGCCCGGTCGTTTTGTTGTGGATTGCCCAGCAACAAGGTTATCAGCGCCATATTATCGGCTTAGGGGGTGATAATGCCGCTAAAATCGAGAAAATTGCGACGAGTCGGGCGATTCCGATACAATTTCCGTTGATGGACCTCGAAGACAGCACACAGGTTGAATTAACCGATATCTGGGGACGATTTTCATCGCCCATTGTTAAGGCTTCACGTCGTTATAAGGCCGATATCATATTATTTGGCCGGGTTTATCAAAGGAATGACAGATGGCAGGCAGATTGGCAACTAATTTTAGAGAACGAACGTTCTGGCTGGAAAGATGTTGCGAGCGCACCAGAAGAAATTTATGCGCATTTATTTTCTCAGTTGGGGCAACGATTGTGTACCAAATATTGCGTGGTGGCCACCCAAACTGCTGATAATAAAATGCGCTTGCGGGTTCAGGATTTAGACAGTTTTTTACAAGCAGCCAGTGCAGAAAAGTATCT
>CAZKUH010000249.1:0-4341 GCA_964555895.1 uncultured Enterobacterales bacterium | reverse complement strand
AGATGCTTTGGATTTTTATTACAGTCCCATAGCCAAAGAGAGTCGTTCACTGATGAATGTCCCTTTTATTCTTACCGATGAAAGTTTGAATGATGAATTTCTGCAACAAGCTGAATCAAAAGGTCTTTTTGCGCTAAATGGGCATCGTAGTGTTGGCGGGATGCGGGCGAGCATTTATAATGCCATGCCGCAAGCAGGCATTGATAGTTTAACCTCTTTTTTAGGTGAATTTGCTGAGCAACAACGGTTAAAGGGTTAAAATAATTGTTAAGTAAGAATAAAAGCAATGCTTGACATCATATTTTCATATATTTCGCGGATACTGAGCGATTAAATGTATTAAAAAAATGCAGGAGTAATCCACATGAGTTGTGATCTGAATTTATTAGCCAACAGCGGTATCCGATCATTGCATCCTTACCAGCCTGGTAAGCCCATTAGTGAGCTTGAACGAGAGTTGGGGATCAGCAACATCGTCAAACTCGCCAGTAACGAGAATCCATTGGGCTGTAGCCCGCTGGCAATTCAAGCTATTCAAGCAGAAATGAACGATATTGCACGTTATCCAGATGCCAATGGCTATTATTTGAAAGAAGCCATTAGCAAGAAGTTGGCTATCAATATGGCGCAACTGACCCTCGGAAATGGCTCAAATGATGTTTTGAATTTGATTGCAAGAACATTTGCCGGCGCGGGTTCTGAAGTGATGTTTTCTCAACATGCTTTTGTCGTTTACCCCATTGCAGCAAAAGCGGTCGAAGCCGATGCAGTGGTTATTCCAGCAAAAAATTATGGACATGATCTGTCCGCTATGGCTGAAGCGATTACCACTAAAACCCGTCTGATATTTATTGCAAACCCGAACAATCCAACCGGCACTTGTGAAACTGCCGATGATTTACGAGGTTTTATGCAACTTGTACCGGAGAACGTCATTGTTGTGATGGATGAAGCCTATTATGAATATGTTGAGGATGCAGATTATCCTCAGACCACGGGCTGGTTAAATGACTTTCCCAATATGATCATTACCCGTACCTTTTCAAAAGCTTATGGTCTTGCGGGTGCCCGAATCGGCTACAGTATCAGTCATGAAGATATTGCCGGTTTACTTAATCGTGTCAGAGAACCTTTCAATGTCAATAGTTTTGCGATGGCGGGTGCTACAGCTGCGCTCAAGGACGAACAATTTTTGCAACGGGCCGTTTCATTAAATCGACGCGGAATGGATTATCTTACACAGGAATTGGACAAAATGGACTTTGATTACATACCATCTAAAGGTAACTTTCTTACCGTTAAGATGCATTGTAATGGGATGGAAATCTATGAAAAATTATTACTTCAAGGCGTTATTGTACGACCGGTGGCGAAC
Source organism: uncultured Enterobacterales bacterium (assembly GCA_964555895.1). Classification (GTDB taxonomy): domain Bacteria; phylum Pseudomonadota; class Gammaproteobacteria; order Enterobacterales; genus DRNA01. The sequence goes on along the minus strand of CAZKUH010000249.1, from coordinate 2,966 downwards.
TATGAAATGCCGCAACATTTACGTGTTAGTATAGGCTTAATGGAAGAAAATCAAAGGTTTATAGCTGCTCTTAAAAAAGTAACTGGACAAAAATAATGATCGGCATCATTACTGTAGATGGCCCAGGTGGCGTGGGTAAAGGCACGGTTTGTAAGTTTCTCGCAAAAAAATTAGGCTGGCATTTACTGGATTCCGGCGCTTTATATCGAGTGCTTGCACTGGCTGCGCAACGGCATCAAGTAGCGCTGGATAATGAAGATGCGCTGGTCGCCCTGGCGGGTCATCTAGATGTTCAGTTTAACGTAGAATCCAACAATGAACTCATTTCAGTGGTCTTGGAAAGCGAAGTAGTCGATGATTATTTACGTACGGAGGAAACCGGAACGGCTGCTTCGTTAATCGCTGTTCTACCACGGGTGCGAGAAGCGCTTTTACGTCGTCAACGCTCTTTCAAAGAAGCCCCTGGTCTGGTGGCCGATGGCAGGGATATGGGAACTATCCTTTTCCCTGACGCACAATTAAAAATATTTCTTGATGCCAGTGCCGAAGAACGGGCGCAAAGACGCTATAAGCAGTTGAAAAAGAAGGGTATTGATGCTAGAATTCGCGCCCTCTTAAAAGACATCCAGCAACGTGATGAACGTGATCGGAATCGTCTGGTGGCACCACTGGTGCCTGCTGAGGATGCGATAGTTATCGATACAACGACACTTAGTGTAAATCAAGTTATTGATTGTATTGTAAAAATGGTCAACAAAGTTTGGCCTGATGCAATTGAAGCGACACACTGATCCCGCCAATATCGAAACTGTCCTGATGTGATAATTAAAAATTCACAGAGTAAAAATCGCATCTACTCATGGATGAAACAGTAGATTTAATGATGGCAACCCATTTGTATCGGGATGAGCAAATGAACCGAAACAGGTCGAATGTTCGACCAATACTTTAAAGCAGGTTTCTACAGACTGGATTAGCCTTGAATAAAGGTTATTTTGGTAGCGTTTATTTCTGAACATGTGGAAGTAAAAGCGGATCTAATTTTAAAGTACTCAATTAACTTAGGTAAATACAATGAGCGAAAGCTTCGCGGAACTTTTTGAAGAAAGTTTAAAAGAAATCGTCATGCAACCCGGAAAAATTGTGAAGGGTGTTGTTGTGGCAATCGATAGTGAGACAGTTACAGTTGATGCTGGTCTTAAATCTGAAGGTGTTATTCCACTCGAACAGTTTAAAAATGAAGTGACTGGGGAATTGGAAGTTGCTGTTGGCGATACCGTCCATGTTGCACTAGAAGCAGTGGAAGATGGTTTTGGTGAAACCAAACTCTCTCGTGAGAGAGCCAAGCGTCTGGAAAGCTGGATTGATTTGGAAGAAGCCTTTGAGAAAGAAGAAACTGTACAGGGTATGATTACCGGTAAAGTAAAAGGTGGTTTTACTGTTGATGTTAAAGGTATCCGTGCGTTTTTACCTGGCTCTCTGGTTGATGTGCGCCCTGTTCGGGACACCACGCATCTGGAAGGCAAAGAACTCGAATTTAAAGTGATCAAGCTGGATCAAAAACGTAACAACGTTGTGGTATCCCGTCGAAGCGTTATTGAACAGGAATCCAGTGCTGAGCGTGACAGCTTGCTGGAAAATCTACAAGAAGGACAAACCGTTAAAGGCATCGTTAAAAACCTTACCGACTATGGTGCATTTGTTGATCTGGGCGGTGTTGACGGCTTATTGCATATTACTGATATGGCCTGGAAACGGGTTAAGCATCCGGGTGATGTGGTTCAGGTTGGTGATGAAATTGATGTTAAAGTACTCAAGTATGACGCAGAGCGTACCAGAGTGTCTCTCGGGCTTAAGCAACTGGGTGAAGATCCTTGGGTCGAGATTGAAAATCGTTATCCCGAAGGATCAAGAATTAAAGGCCGTGTCAGTAATTTAACAGATTATGGTTGTTTTGTAGAAGTTGAGGAAGGTGTTGAAGGTTTGGTTCACGTTTCTGAAATGGACTGGACTAACAAAAATATTCACCCCAGCAAAGTGGTGAGTTTAGACGATGAAGTTGAAGTGATGGTGCTGGATATTGATGGTGAACGTCGTCGAATTTCTTTAGGTATCAAACAATGTGTGCCGAATCCATGGAATGAATTCTCAGCAACTTTCAAGAAAGGCGATACAGTGAAAGGTGTCATCAAATCCATTACTGATTTTGGTGTTTTCATCGGTCTCGATGGTGGTATTGATGGTCTGGTTCACTTATCAGACTTATCTTGGAACTTGCCAGGAGAAGAAGCGGTCAGAGACTTCAAGAAAGCCCAGGAAGTTGAAGCCGTTGTACTCTCTGTTGATCCGGAAAGAGAACGAATTTCTTTAGGCATCAAGCAAATTGATAGTGATCCGGTAACGGACTTTATTGCAGCTAATCCTAAAGGCAGTATCGTTACAGGAAAGATTATTGAGGTTGAAGCGAAAGCCGCTACGGTTGAGCTTGCTGAAGATGTGACTGCACAATTAAGAGCATCTGAAATTAGCGCGGAGCGTGTTGAAGATGCGCGTCAGCATCTCAAAGAAGGTGATGAGATTGAAGCCAAAATCACCAATATTGATCGTAAAAATCGTACCATTCAGTTATCTATTAAAGCCAAGGATATCGCCGAAGAACAAGCTGCTGTAAAAGAATTCAGCAAATCTGAATCTTCAGCGACTACTTTGGGTGATCTGCTGAAAGAGAAAATGGATTCATAAAACCATTTAAATTTTATGGAAAAAAACCCGCTTTTAAGCGGGTTTTTTTGTGGATCAATTTATTGAATATAATTTCCCTATTAGGCGTTTTTAAAGGATTTAGGTAACTGCCAGGCCGGGTATAAAATTACTCACCATAAAATATCTCGAGTAGCATTTGAAATTAGCTGTAACATATTGATTTCAGAAGGTATGAATGGCGGTCGCTTTAAATTGTGCGAAAA
>CAZKUH010000248.1:0-4350 GCA_964555895.1 uncultured Enterobacterales bacterium | reverse complement strand
AGACGTGTGCTCTTCCGATCTTAACATTACTCTTAGTCATGGTTGTGGCTGGTTGTAGTGGCGGGGGTGGTTCTTCATCTGCCGAGAAAGGAACGGCTAGTTTAGTTATTACTGTGGATGGTTTAGCCAGTGGTGTTAATGCGGACATTCTTGTTAAAAAGTCTACAACATTTTCTCAAGCTGTCACTGCAAGCACCACTTTATCCAATTTAGATAGCGGCAATTATACTGTCACCGCGAAGAATGTCACCGATGGCACCAACACGTTCACGCCAGATACCGCGAGTCAAGTGGTTAATTTGCTGGATAGACAGAGTAAAACGGTGATTATTACTTATATCCAACAAGTCAAAACCTTGAAGCGCGTTAGCTCCAAGGGTAGTATCACCAGTTTTAGTAAAGGATCTAGTGCTATTGTCGTTAATGGTGTGCAGTTTTCAACAGCTAATGCTCAAGTTGATACGGATGATACCACCATGACCACTGATAGCGTGTTGAGATTAGGCATGGTGGTCGATATTAGCGGCAACCTTGATGTCGATACCGGTGAAACCTCCGCTGATCATATTGTTTATTCTGCAAAAGTTGAAGGCCCTATTGCCAGCATCGATTTAGTGAATAATTCATTTGTGGTTTTGGGGCAGACGGTAGTGGTAAATAATTTGACCGAATTTTCGGGTATCATTTTTGACACTTTGCAAGTTAATCAATCTGTTGAGGTTAGTGGCGTCACTAATGCGGCGGGTGATATCGAAGCCTCACGAATTGAATTGTCAGGCGCTTCAGAGACAGCTTTTAAATTGCAGGGAACGGTTGAGAATTTAGATGATCAAGCCAAAACGTTTGTGCTCAATAATGTCACAATTGACTATAGCGGTGCCCAGGTTAGTGGCAATTTAGTTGCGAGTGTCAAGGTTAAAGTGACTTCAACCCAGAATGTGGCCAATGGTATTTTATTGGCCGATACGGTCAAGTTGCTAGAAAACCAAGGTGGACAGGATAATGGTGGAGTTGAAGGTGATGAACGAGGAATAGAAGGGATTATTACGCAATATACCTCGGCAACTGATTTCTATGTTGGTGATGTCGCCATAACTACTGATGCGAACACACAATTTATATATGGTGCCGTCTCTAGCTTACAGGCAAATGTACATGTTTCCGTTAATGGCCAAATAAATGCCAGCAATGTATTACTAGCGACTAAAATTCGATTTGACGAACAAGGCGATACCAAGACACATGGTCGAGTGGAAGCTGTGGATGTTCAGTCAAACCAAGTCACTATGATGGGTATGACATTTCAAGCAGATTCAACTACCAAGTTCAAAGATGAATCAGCTGCACAGGAAAAATCTTTTGATTTAACTTTTGTTAATTTGGGAGATCGGCTTGAAATTGATGCCTTTACTTCTAATACCAATGTATTAGTGGCACGGGAGATTACCCGTCGAGATGATAATCCGAGTCAAGGAGAAGTATTGCAAGGCAAAGTAAGTGCAATTAATTCCCCTGAACTCACGGTAAATAACGTTAGGGTAATGACTTCTGATGCAACTGATTTTGAAGCGGGTGATAATCGTGTACTCAATGGAAGTGAATTTTTCACTCAATTGTCGCTTGATATGGAAGTGAAAATAAAAGGCAGTATTGATAGCAATGGTGCGATGCTTGCCGCCAGTATTGAAATCAGAGCAACTCAAGCCAGTGACGAACAAAATGGTCGCATAGAATTAAATGGTAGCATTACCCTGTTTAATTCAGCTCAGGATTTCGAAGTTAATCATCATAAAGTTAGCACGAACACACAAACTCAATTTCGTTATGGTACTGCGGCAAATTTAAAATTAGGCGCCTTGGTCGAAATCAAAGGTAACGTTAATGCCAGCAATGTCATTGAAGCCACTCGAGTTAAATTCGACAGTAGCAGCGATAACTCTGGAAGTGACAATGGTGACAGCAACGTAGAATTTGCAGGAGCGATCAATAATTTTATCTCTGCAACAGAGTTTTTTGTAGGTAACCAGCAAGTTACTATTAGCGATACTGCATTATATGAAAATGGTACTGCCATTAATTTAGCGAATGGAGTTTTGGTGAAAATTGAAGGGACATTACAGGTTGACGGTATCGTCCTCGCTAAAAAAGTTGAGTTTAAATCAGCTGATGGCGGCAGTTAGGATAATCTGTGCAGCTTTTTTCACGGAGTCATGGTGAATTTATTTTAAAATCAATGACGCCAAAGCTGCTATAGCAAATCGAGGTGAATTACGCAGGTAGTGATGTTATTTTAGAGAAGTGCCGTCTTTAATTTAAAATATAATATTCTGTGTTCTTAGCCTCGATGTTGCTCATCACTAAATCTTAAAAATAGAAGATGGTGTAGCGAGGAATGGAATCTAATTTACAGCTGCAGAAGTTCATTTAAATCAATACTCAATCAATTCGAATCCATCTTGCTATTTACCTGAGGGATTTCAATCTGTATAATTTCGCTTTGGTTTCTGCTTGGTTTTACCTGACTTCACATTTTAGTCTAGAAGACCCGGCCACAATTTTAGCGAGGCGATACAGCCATCATGCGCATTGCTCACGAAGCCCTCACTTTTGATGATGTTCTTCTGTTACCAGCTCACTCTACAGTCTTGCCCAATAATGCGGTACTAAAAACGCGCTTAACGCGCAAAATTGAGTTAAATATCCCGTTAGTATCTGCTGCAATGGATACGGTAACCGAATCTCGTTTGGCTATTGCCCTGGCGCAAGAAGGGGGCATGGGATTTATTCATAAAAATATGACTATTGAAGAGCAAGCAGAAGAAGTTTCACGGGTTAAAAAATATGAAAGTGGTGTGGTTTCTGATCCCATTACCGTTCCCCCAACCACCTCCATCGAAGAAATTAAAGCCTTGAAAAAACACTATGGGTTTTCGGGTATGCCTGTGGTCGATGGTGACGAATTAATTGGTATCGTCACAAATCGAGATATTCGTTTCGAAACACAGTTGAGCAAAAAAGTCTCGGAAGTGATGACTCCGAAAGAACAATTAATTACGGTAAAAGAAGGTGAGGAGCATCAAAAAGTGATTGATTTGATGCAGAAGCACCGCATAGAAAAAATATTGGTTGTGGACGATGATTTTAATTTAAAAGGTATGATTACTGTCAAAGATATCATAAAAGCCAAAGATAAACCCAATGCTTGCAAGGATTCTCATGCCCGGTTGCGTGTAGGTGCCGCAGTTGGCACCGGCGCAGACACCGACGCCAGAGTGCTGGCGTTGGTAGAGGCGGGGGTCGATGTAGTATTGGTTGATACCTCTCATGGACATTCTCAAGGTGTGCTTGACAGAATTAACTGGGTGAAAAAACACTTTCCTGAGGTAGATATTATTGGTGGTAATGTGGCTACGGCAGCAGGAGCCAGAGCCATCGTTGATGCGGGAGCAGATGGGGTGAAAGTCGGCATAGGGCCTGGTTCAATTTGTACCACTCGTATTGTTACGGGAGTGGGAGTGCCGCAGATTTCAGCCATCGCAAATGTGGCAAAAGAACTGAAAGAACTTGATATTCCTTTTATTGCTGATGGTGGTATTCGTTTTTCTGGTGATATGTGCAAAGCTTTTGTCGCAGGTGCATATTCGGTGATGGTTGGCAGTATGCTGGCCGGTACCGAAGAGTCTCCTGGTGAAGTGGAATTGTATCAGGGACGATCTTATAAGGCTTATCGCGGCATGGGCTCGCTGGGTGCCATGTCACAAAAGCAGGGTTCCAGTGATCGCTATTTCCAAAATAATAATGCCACTGATAAATTGGTGCCGGAAGGTATTGAAGGGCGTGTTGCCTATAAAGGTTCCATGTTGAATATTGTGCATCAGATGATGGGTGGCTTAAGATCTTGTATGGGCTTGACAGGTTGCGCTGATATTGATGAACTACGGAACAAAGCTGAATTTGTTAAAGTAACTTCTGCGGGCATGAACGAGAGCCACGTACATGATGTCACCATCACCAAAGAAGCACCTAATTATCACTTCAATCGATGACTTGACGCTTTACAACGAAAGGGATCTTTTAATATCGGGGCAATTTTCTAGCGGAGAATAGCCCCGTTTTAATTTTTAACAGCATAACAGCGAGTGAGAAAATGTCGCAAGATATCCATGCACAAAAAATACTTATTCTTGATTTTGGTTCCCAGTATACTCAGTTAATTGCCCGACGTGTCAGAGAGTTAGGCGTGTATAGCGAATTATATCCTTTCGATATGAGTGATGATGATATTCGGGAATTTGCGCCTGACGGGATTATTTTGTCAGGCGGTCCAGAGACTGTCACCGCACAGAGAAC
>CAZKUH010000247.1:0-4352 GCA_964555895.1 uncultured Enterobacterales bacterium | reverse complement strand
ACACAAAATATAAATCATTCCATTCCAATGGTTGTGCGTTCATGCAAGATTACTTGTAACTATTCAGCGTAATTCAGAAAATCTTACCGACAAATTCAGGTAGTTTTCCTTCAAAGATTAAATTCATTGCTTGACTAGAGTTTACACCATGCTTTCGACAAGTCGATAAATACCCTCGAACACGGCAAAATATTTCAGCGCCTTCCATACTCCGAAAGCATCCCGATATCTTTTGTTGAACTTTCGTCATCCGGATATCATTTTCTCCCAAATTGTTCGTAAAGGGAACATCTGGATTATCGATGAGCCTCTGGTGGAGGGCATTCTAACTCCGCTTTTTGAAGCAGTTTGCGATATTGCTTTAAGTATTTTATGGTTTCTTCCTAGTTAAGTGAATTATTCGTATCAAGAACCGTTTTATTCATTTCTTCAAGTAACTCTTTCATTTCTTTTGCCCAGCCCTGATCATCTTTATACCAAAAAACAATCTTTAATTTTGTTTTAGATGTTATTTCAAAAGTAAACTGCAGTTTACTTTCTTTTTATATACTGTATAGTAACTATAGTTACTTTTTATCTGCGACATGTCAAAAAATGACCACTATTATCTCTAACAATATCTCAAATCCATCTGAGCTCGCTGAAAACTTATCGAGTGAAGCTATAAAGTTGGCCAAAATGGCTGATAAGCTTCAAAACTCTCTTGCCAGATATCGACCATTGCCATTAAAGAATTTTCCGGCAGTAATTAAGACAAAGCGTAAAGAACTAGATATGACAGGAGCATTAGTCGCAGAGCTCTCCGGGATCAGTGATACAGCTTACCGACGCATTGAGCAAGGAAAGTCCAGCCCCAAACTGGAAACAGTGTTGGCTATCTGCGAAACGCTAGGGCTCACGTTATGCGTTATTTAAACGCCGATGTTTACTACCATGGCGATAAAATAGGACGCCTAAGTCGAAAAGATGGATTTTTCAGATTTCAGTATGACAGAGAATATGTCATCGGAGGCGGTTTTCCAATTAGTTTTAGCTTACCCGTAACGACCGAGCCTTATGACTCAGAATATTTACATGGATTTTTTTCAGGCTTGGTTTCAGAAGGGTGGTTAAAAAACATCCAAAGTCGAACTAAAAAAATTGATAAAAATGATGAATTTTCACTCTTGGTCGCAGGTGGACAAGACTTAATAGGAGCGGTAACTCTTGAATTGTCAGATTTGCCTTAAAGAGCTGGGCGACCAGGAATCAGGTTATCACAGCAGCTGCCTGAAGCGATTATTTGGCGATCCAACGGTATCAGCACGCCTCAAATATCAGAGGAAGGAATTTCGAGAAGAAGTTCGCAAGGCTGTGGCAGAAGGCCGTATGTCGATCAGTGGCGTTCAACCTAAAGCGCAGATGACCTTAGAATCGCCAAGCGGCCCATTAGTTGTTACAAAAAGTGGTGGTGAGTACATTCTAAAACCTACACCTGAAGATTATCCTTGTGCAGCAATCAACGAACACCTCTCGATGCAGATGGCCATCGCTGCTGGATTTGATGTGCCTGAGTGCGGCCTTTTAACTTTTGCCGGCACCGATGAACAAGCTTATGTCATTAGACGCTTTGATAGAATTGGTGATGAAAAATTACACCATGAAGACATGATGCAAGTTTTTGATTTCAACAACAGCAAGTCTGATGCAAAGTATGATGCGGCCACCTACCTAGGTGTTTTGAATAAATGCGCCGAATTGGCCGGTCTTGGCGTGGCGCTTGAGTGCTTCCGGCGGATAATTTTTAATTACTTTATTGGTAATGATGATTATCACCTTAAAAATATCAGCGTCATGCATGGGAGAACTATCAAACTGACCCCGATGTACGATTGTTTAAATAGCGAAATTTATTCTGGGAATATCGATAGCCCATTGGCATTATCAATGACTGATAATGATGATGACCTTCCTTATTACGGAATGATGGGAAATGGCTATTACGCATTATCTGATTTCTTAGCACTTGCAGAGATGGCCAAGATCAAGGAAAAACCGGCCAGAAGAACCATAGCGAAAATTGTGCAGTTACAAAAACACTTTATCAATATGGTGTATGCCAGTAATCTAGATAATAAGCTGAAAGAGAAATATATTGCCATTATCGAACAGCGTGTGAAGCTTTTGAGTTTGGAAAACCAAAAAAAAACCTTGTGAAGTACCGACAAGTACACTTTTATTAAAGTAGAATGAACGGAAAACTTGCCCCATGAGGGTAACGATTGCTATGGGAACGAATATTTATGAACGTCATCACTTCTCAGCAGAAATCATTCAGCATGCTATATGGCTTTACCATCGCTACAATCTCAGTCATCGAGACATTGAATATCTGTTAACAAAGTGAGGGATTGCTGCCAGTAATCAATCTGTCAGTCCCGTAAATGCGCTACTCGCGACGCCTGACGGAAGCGTTCTGAATAGGCTACTATCGAGTACACGGCTCCATAAAGTGTCGTTGTATCTACGATCGTTATTGGCTCAGCCCAAAAAAATATTTGTCCGTTCTTCACTGTCAGCGATAAATAAATGGCGTTTTAAACCCGTCTTGGATAAATCAGCTCGAGCCGTCTGGCAGCATGATGTCAGATACACCATGGAATATAAATTAAAAGGTGCGCCCTCGTTTAATCACCAATATTTCAATCGTGCTTATGCGCAGGCAAAAAGTGGCAACCCTATAGCACAAGCTAAATATGGATTTTTAAAACAGAATATCCGTGATTATGTTTACCTTGATAACCACAGCTATAGTTATTGGTATTTAAGGGCCGCCATACAGGGTGTTCCTTTTGCACAGTTTGCCGTTGGCGAAAATTTAATTTATGGTCAAGGCAATAAATTAGACAAGTCGAAAGGGGTACAATGGTTAACACGCGCCGCCTCAAATGGCGTTGTTGAAGCCAGTGAATTACTTGCCAAAATATCTATCAAAAATCCCTCAGAACAGGCACAAGAAAAGGCTGTCTATTTTTTTAATCATGCAAAAAAAACAGCACCCTCAACCAGGGTTCAATTTGCTCGCTTATTTGCTACCTCTCCTTACTCGAAAATCAGAGATCCAGACAAGGCTATCTCTCTCATTGAAGATTTATCCTGGAGCCAATATCGTGATGACATCACCAAACAGGAAATTCTAGCTTTGGCTTATGCCGCTAAAGGTGACTATAAAAAAGCGATAAAATATCAACAAGGTGCTCTGGAAGATGCTGAGGATGATGGATTTTATAGCATAGATATTAAAAATCACCTGAAACAATATCAACAACAGAAAAATGATTTTTAATTTTTGTTCTTACCTGCACAGCATTACATTTTTTTAGGACAATATCTTACAGCGTTAACAGAATTTGTTGGCTCTAATTGCTTGAAAGATCGTGTATCCTTTGCTTCAAGTTAGCCCATATTCACCTAGGAAGACAAGGAATGTCATCAATCAGCAACCTGTTACCTTTTACTTCTCGCATGATTTATGCGGTGGAAGAAATTTCCTATCAGGAATATCTCCGGGCAATTTCTCAGCAAAATAAAAACAAACATACTACCGACTTAACAAAGAAGGGCTTGCAAACAAAATCCTTGCAAATGACAAGGTGAATTTGTCCCGTACAAAAAAGCCATTAACTTCAATTCGTTCACAGGTAGATACTTAAGGGAAAATACAACACAAAAAGAAGTTGTCATACCGAAAGCTTGCCCCGCGACACAAAAGAGCGGGTTGGCTACCGCAGTGAAGGAATCTGTCAGTTGCAACAATGCTACCAGAGCAATATATCTCCACTACGGTCGAGATGACATACTGTTTTTTTCCTTAAGTACCTATGTCAATTTTTTAATTATTTTTTTGTTTAATGCTTGAAAATCAAATTTTTGACCAAAGATTAAGTTATACGATCAATGTGAAAATTTTTTGGAGGCGTATTATGAGCTTAATTCATTATCATCGTAAACCTTACTCACTATTGTCTGAATTACAATCGGACTTGAGTCAATTTTTGGCACAACCTGTGTTTGGCGGCAAACCCGCAGAAATGGCATCGACTGCTGATTGGTCACCAGCGGTTGATATTCTTGAGGAAACGGATAAATATATTATCCATGCCGACGTTCCCGGCATGAAGCCGGAGGACATTGAAGTGACGATGGAAAAAGGTGTCCTGAGCTTAAAGGGTCATCGGCAGATAATTAACAAAGAAGACCAGGAAAAATATACCCGGGTCGAACGTATTCATGGGTCTTTTTTCCGTAGCTTTACCATTCCTGATGCTACAGACAGCAATAATATCGAAGCAAAATTTGCTGATGGCGTATTG
>CAZKUH010000246.1:0-4362 GCA_964555895.1 uncultured Enterobacterales bacterium | reverse complement strand
AAAATGCAGGTTTCAGTGGGAATTAAAATGGTTTTAGGCTAGGCATTGATAGTGGGTTATGGTTATTCCATAGGCAAAATCAATAACAACGCATAAAACCATTTTAAACCCATCGAAGAAGCGTCTGAGAGCATCCACTTCTTCGTTGCATGAACTGATAATAGAATAACTATTACCTTATTCATGCGTCTCAAATTGAATGCTCTCAGGCTCTCTGAAATCCTGCATTTTCAGGTAGCACGGGTATATAACAAGTAATTTAATTTATCTTGAAAATTGGATATTAAAAGAAGAGAAATTCAAATGGCAGAAAAAAATTGGTGGCGAGGAGCCGTAATTTATCAAGTCTATCCCCGTAGTTTTATGGATAGCAACAATGATGGCTTTGGTGACTTAAAAGGTATAATCAGCAAACTGGATTATATCGCTGATTTAGGCGTTGACGCAGTGTGGATTTCGCCTTTTTTTAAGTCTCCGCAAAAAGACTTTGGTTATGATGTGAGTGATTATCGGGATGTTGATCCCATTTACGGTGAGCTTGCAGATTTTGATGCACTTATTGCCAAAGCACACCAGTTGAATTTGAAAATTATTATTGATCAAGTACTGAGTCACACCTCTGATCAACATGCCTGGTTTACAGAAAGTCGAAGTAGTAGAGATAATGAAAAGGCCGATTGGTATGTATGGGCTGATCCGAGTGAAGATGGAACCCCGCCAAATAATTGGTTGGCGATCTTCGGCGGGAGTGCCTGGCAGTGGGATGCGGTAAGGAAACAATATTTCTTGCATAATTTTTTATCAAGTCAGCCGGATTTAAATTTTCATCATGTTGCGGTACAAAAACAGATCCTTGAAGAAGTCGAATTTTGGCTAAAGCGCGGTGTGGATGGATTTCGGCTCGATGCAATTAACTTTTGTTTTCATGACAAATTGCTTCGCGATAATCCGGCCAAACCTGAGGCATTAAGGCGCGGGTTAGGATTTAGTGTGGATAATCCCTACGCTTATCAATATCATTATTACAACAATACACAACCAGAGAATTTACCTTTTTTGGAATCCATTCGTCAATTATTAGAACAATACCCAGGCAGCGTATCTTTAGGCGAGATATCTTCAGAAAATTCACTCAAAACAATGGCAGAATATACCGCAAATGACAAACGCCTGCATATGGCCTACAGTTTTGAGTTACTGGTTGATAATTTTTCCGCAGCTTATCTTCGAAATACCATATTAAGATTAGAGAATAAAATTAATGGTGGCTGGCCCTGTTGGTCAATTGGAAATCATGATGTTGTACGGGTGTTAAGCCGATGGGGCGGTGAAGATGCATCGCCAGAAATGGCTAAAATGTTAAATGCTTTATTATTTTCTCTTAGAGGGAGTGTCAGTAGTTACCAGGGTGAAGAGTTAGGATTAACAGAAGTAAAGATTGAACGAGAAGATATTCAGGACCCGTTTGGCAAGGCATTTTGGCCAACATTCAAGGGTCGTGATGGTTGCAGGACACCCATGCCATGGACATCATCCGAAATTGGTTCGGGTTTCAGCCAAAGCAAACCCTGGTTACCTTTAGCTGAACAACATCGAAAAATTTCTGTAGATTTGCAACTCGGAGATGATAATTCAGTATTAAACAGCTACCGACATTTTTTAAAATGGAGAAAAATGCATCCAGAGCTACGTTTAGGCGAGATAAAATTTTATGATTTTAATGATGAGGTGCTCAGTTTTGAGCGATCGCATGCTGGAAACAAAATTTTAGCCTTTTTTAATTTAAGCAAAAATCAACAAAATATTGTTTTAGATAACACGCTTAAAATCACTGAAATAAAAGGACATGGCTTCAATGGTGGCAACTTAGAACAGCACAAGTTAATGCTTGCTGGATATTCAGTGTTCTTTGGCAGGATCACATCATGAACTCAAGTAACTTTTCAAGAATAAATATTCTACCCTTAATTTTTATTATTTTGCTCATCAGTGCTTGCAGTCAAACAACAGGTTCAACAGAACAAAATAACACTAAAACAGCTAAAAACGTACAAGCCTTAACGGACAAAAAAATTGTAAAAGAGAATTTCTATGGCACACGGTTACCTTTTGCCAGTGAAGCTGTTTATTTTTTAATGACCGACAGATTTGAAGATGGAGATAGCACTAACAATCAATTAACCCAAGGAGGTAAAAATCATACCTTCGATCGACCGTTAAAAGGCCCAAATGGAAAGCAGGCAAATGTTGGTTACCTGGGTGGTGATTTTATGGGAATTTTAAAAAATGCAAAATATATTGCGGATATGGGATTTACCGCAATCTGGCTATCTCCCATTGTCGATAATCCTGATGAATCCTTTACCGGGGGTGAACAAATAACATACGGCGGTGCATTCAAAGATGGTGGAAAAACCGGATATCATGGATATTGGGGGGATAATTTTTTTAAAGTTGACGAGCACTGGCCCTCTAAGGATTTATCTTTTCGTCAATTAACCGAAAAACTGAGAAAACAATATAACATAAAGACCATTCTGGATATCGTACTTAATCATGGCTCGCCAGCATTTGGCATGAAGCCTGTGGAACAACCAAAATTTGGTAAAATATATGATGAAAATAACAAACTCGTAGCAGATCAGCAAAATCTGCCCGCAGACAAATTAGACAAAAATAACCCGTTGCACCAATTCTATAACCATAAAACTGAAATATTGCAGTTATCAGATATGAATGAGAATAATCCTCATGTCTTGAATTATTTCGTCAGGGCATATTTACACTGGATAGATGAGGGAGCTGATGCATTTAGAATTGACACCTTAAAACATATGCCACATAAATTTTGGAAAAAATTTGCAGATAGGATACGTCAGATACATCCAGACTTTTTTATGTTTGGCGAAAGTTATAGTTATGATGCTAAATTTATCGCACAACATACTTTGAAAAAAAATGGGGCAATTCGTGTTCTGGACTTTCCGGGGCAAAAAGCAATCAGTGGTGTATTTGAAAATCCCCAAAGCAATTTTTCACAGCTATTGAAATATCTACATCTTAAAGATGGTGTGTATGAAAATCCTTATGAACTCATGACCTTTTATGATAACCATGATATGCAGAGAATGAAGGCATCGCAAAATGGCTTTATAGATGCTAACAATTGGTTGTTTACCTCCCGAGGGATCCCTGTTGTTTATTATGGTTCGGAAGTTGCTTTTATGGCGGGTACAAAAGAACATGCAGGCAACCGGAATTATTTTGGACAGGAAAATATCAATAAAGCCAAATCCAACAAAATCCAGCAAGCACTTACACGCATAGCCAATATTCGGAAAAATAATATTTCTTTACAAAGAGGCTTACAGGTCAATCTTGAATTTTCAGGTAACAAGGCAGCTTTTTACCGAGTTTATGAAAAGGATAATGTTTATCAAACAGCCCTTGTTTTATTAAATAAAGGTGATAGACCCATAAAATTTGAGATTGAAAAATTTCTTTCAGCAGGTTTATGGGAAAATGCAATTAATCATAAATCAATTGAAATCAAAAGTGGAAAGAGATTAAATGACGTGGTATCTGCACACAGCCTTGCGGTCTTTTTGTTAGATAAAAAAAATACAAATATTGAACTTAGAAAGTCTCTGGAAGATGTGATGCTAAAAAACAGACCATAGTTGCGGCTTGGCTAGGGGAAGAAAAAGCAAACATGAGAACTGCGAAAAAACTTGTGTTGAGATTTTTACATATCCTGAATTCAGGTTAAATAGTGTGTTTCCAGCCACATGAACCCCGAATAATAAGCTTTGAGGGGAGCATGGTTGTTTTAACCGATTCATTTCGGATAAGCCCTAAAATACTATCGACCAATAGTTTACCTGCCAGTGTTGTATCTTGTTGAACAGTCGTTAATGCGGGACGGGTAAAATTTGCTAATGGTATGTCATCAAAACCAATAACAGCGACATCTTCAGGAACCTTGAGGTTGTATTCTCTTAACGCTTTTAAAGCACCGATGGCGATTAAGTCGCAAGCGCAAAAAACCGCATCAAATTCTTCTCCTGAGGCGATTAATTTTTGTGTGGCAATATAACCTGATTGCTCAGTTGCAATAGCATCGAATTGAATCATTTCGATATTTTTTTTATAAAAACTTTCATTCAAAGCTTTAGTACATCCTTGATATCGATCTCTGAATTCCGGACTTCCTCTTGAAATGTTGCCAATAAAAGCTATTTTTTTGTGGCCAGTCTTAATGAGGTGCTTCGCTACATCGTAGCCACCTTTATAATTATTACAACCGATAGATAACCCGGGTTGATCTTCTTTGGCATCACCCCAACGTACAAAGTGAGTCCC
>CAZKUH010000245.1:0-4387 GCA_964555895.1 uncultured Enterobacterales bacterium | reverse complement strand
GGCATAAATATCCACACAGTCGCCGGTATTACTACCAGTTCCATCACCAAAATCTAACCTGAAATCATTTTCATCACTGCCGCCAACAACAATTACATCACCATTAACGCCGCCCGTACTTTGTGGACTAAACAAGCAAGCATCCTGACCGTTATTCCCCGCCGAAACTACAATGGAAATTCCCTGCGCCAGCACTTCCTGTATTTTGTTATTAATTGCAACATTTAAACCATTTGAAAGACTCATATTGATGACGGCAGGTGGGTTATCACGCGAAGTATTCTCATCCATAACTTTTTGCAATCCCGCAACCACTGTATCAGGAGAGCCCACTGTGGCACCATTAAAACAGCCCCTTAAGACTTCTACACCAATAATTTTCGCATTCTTGGCGACACCATAGGTTGTACCAGCGGCAATACCTGCAACATGCGTGCCATGGGAAAATGCCTTCAAGGATTTTGCAGGCGCACAGGTTATAAATGGGCCGGGGATACAGGTGCTACTCGTACCACTGCCACCACAGGATGGAAAACTGGTACCAAATATTTGTTTCAGAAACCGGCCTTGAAATTCTGGGTGCGCACTATCGACTTTGACATCCAGAATATAAACATAAACCCCCGTGCCATCTAAAGTATAACTATAGCTGCCATCCTTGCCATAGCGTTGATCAATACGATCCAAGCCCCAGTTTACTGGGTTTGTTTGTGTCGTTGCCTGCGCTATCTGCGTTAACATCAGGCTGGTGATAAATCCCAATAGAACATGTTTTAGCCTTATTTTATGCGATTTTACAGTGGGTTGGTTGGTTGGTTGGTTGGTTGGTTGGTTGGTAAGATTATCATTTTATTTATCTCCTTATCGTTTTTCCGCAAACGATGTTATTTTCCAATAACACTCCATCCAGAGCGTGACAGATACTCTAAAGGAATCCGTTCAATGGGTCAAATTTAGCTTTTTCGCACTGTTAGTCTTTTTCGGTCTTGATGAAATCATTGTTGTTGACCTCAAGTACACCCCAAGAAGAAACTTCCTTTGTTCTGAGCTGAAAAATGTTCTAGGCTGAAAATTGCCAAAGTCCACTTCTATTAAGATGAATTTTTGCTAAAATAACCTCATCTCGGACAGATTAACAACCAGTATCAGGGTAACCTCATATTATCGAGCTCATTTTTCTTTTTCTTGCGCACAGCTGATACACCATTTTGCAATAGGGTTGACTTTCAGTCTGGCTAGAGCAATTGCTTCTTCACATTCGAGACACAAGCCATAACTAGAGTTTCTTATCTCATCCAGCGCCATCTTTAGTTGTTTTTTTCTTAGTATTGTCCGTTGTCTATTTGCTTTTGCCATAGCCTGTTGTTGTAGCGCATCTATTCTGGTGAGGCGGCCAGTACAGGACTGATCCAGAATAACCGTTTCACTGGCTGCTCTCTGTGAATTTTCAACGATTGTTAATTGTATTAATGCCTGCTCAATGATTTTCTTGATGACAGAATAATTTTCTTGATCCATTTTGACTGACGCTCATGTCTGTAATATGTTGTATACCCGTGCTACCTGAAAATGTGAAGAAATCATAACTTTATGATGGTTCGTCCATGCCTTTTTCGCTGTAGCATTTCCAATGATGCGGCTAATATATCGTCCAGTGAAACCGTTTCTGTATGTATCTTTTGCAGATGATCAGGTTTTAAATCAGCGCCCAGGCGTTCCCAGAGAGCCTTCCGCAAAGGCATGGGGCAGTTGGCTGAACTGACACCGAGCAAACTGACGCCACGTAATATAAAGGGGAAAACTGCGGTATTTAAATCCTGGCTGGCGGCCAAACCAATGGCGGCTATATTTCCCCATAATTGGGTGGTAGCAATAAGCTGGCTTAATAATTTTCCACCTACGTTATCAATCACACCACCAAACCTGACCGCATCAATCGGTAAAGCTGATAATCCCAGTTGCTCCTGCTTAACTACCTCCTTCGCACCCAATGATTTTAACAGCGGATGAAACTGTTCACGCCCGGAAACTGCGATGATCTGATATCCTTTTTTTGAGAGAATATCTACCGCAAAACTACCAACACCACCACTTGCACCCGTCACAACAATCGGACCTAATCCCGGATTCTGTCCATTGACTTCCATTCTATGCAACGCTAATACCGCGGTAAAACCTGCTGTGCCGATGATCATGGCTTCTTTTAGACTGAGACCATGCGGTAACGGGATGGTCAGTTCTGCCGGCAACCGCGCATATTCTGAAAACCCGCCATCAAGTCCTTCGCCAAAACCACTGCCATTTGCAATCACCTTGTCACCCGGCTTAAACATCGGTACTGTTGATTCCATGACTTCTCCCGCCATATCAATGCCGGCATTCAAAGGATATTGGCGAATAATTTTCCCATAACCGCTAACCGCTAAAGCATCTTTATAATTGAGGCCGCTATAGACCACCTTGATCAACACTTCTCCTTGAGACAAATCATCAACTTTCAGTTGTTCGATACGGCTTTCAATTCCTGCTTTACTCTTGCTATTTTTAAAAATCCTGAGTGCTTTAAATTCCATGATTGATGCTCCTAATAATTCTGATGCCCATCAGCGGATCTGTGATTTATTTTCCTGAAAGTTAAATTAATACGTCCTTGGTGTATTTTAGTGGTTTTGGGTAAGGCATGTTTCCAATAATGTTGTAAGCTGCCGCCCATCAACAACAATGAACCCGACGCCAGTTTCACTGACATAGTTTCGCCATCTAAATGACGAAGTTTGAACACCCTTTCTGCCCCCAATGTTAATGACGCAATCAGCGGATTTTTACCCAACTCGACTTCATCATCGGCATGCCAACCCATACTGTCCTGACCATCACGATAATAATTCATCAAGACACTATTAAATTTTACTTGGAATTGCTGCTGTAAGGTTTGAGCCAGTTGCTTAATTTCCGCATCCCAAGGTTCAGCCAGCAAGCGATTACTAGAATAAATATAACATATATTGCCTGCTGAAATCTCGCCAGCAAAGTAGATCAGACGCGGTTGCAGTGGCTCTTTGCCGAACAATTTTAACCTTCTTTGCTGCCACTTAACATGGTATTTCAAGTACAAAAATAACTGCTGCGCGTGACTTTCATTGAGAAAGTTTGGATAATATTCAACAATTCCATCTCGTTGCAGCAATGAAATCTTCTCGCAACTCTTTGAAAATAATGAATATTGACTCAAATATACACCTCGTTCAACTGATTGGTAAAATAATAAGCGTTGACGGTAGCCGTCTTAATCGTTAGTTTTACCGGGTTTAGCCTCACAACTGCATTCTACCCTGCAACATGGTCACAATAATCAAGGCTCGTACAATATAATAATAAACACATGGAGATAATATGAGTAAAGCACAAATGACACAGCATAAAGATTTTATGGGACATCCCAAAGCATTGTGGATGCTCTTTTCTGCCGAATTCTGGGAACGTTTCTCCTATTACGGTATGCGTGCCATATTGGCACCCTATGTCGCACTGACTTTTTTCTCTCATCTTGGAAATCAAGCTGAAGCACAAGCCAGCCTGACTTACGGTGGTTATACCTCGATGATATACATGACCGGAATTTTAGGTGGTTATGTTGCCGATAAAGTTCTCGGCTATCAACGCTCTATTATGTTAGGCGGGGCAATGATGGCGGTAGGTCTGTTTATGCTGTTGTCGCCCAGTATGACTATTTTCTTGCTTGGACTGTCTGTAATTGTGGTCGGCAATGGTTTATTTAAACCCAATATTTCAACCATGGTCGGGAAACTTTATTCCACTACCGATCCCAGAAGAGATTCCGGTTTTACTATTTTCTATATGGGCATCAATGCTGGTGCGCTCCTCGCTCCACTGGTAAGTGGGACCTGGATTGGCGCTCTCTACGGCTTTAAATGGGGCTTTTTTGCGGCTGGGCTCGGCATGATTTTAGGCCTCATGGCTTTCCAAATGCTCAGTGGCTGGCTTGGACAGGTGGGTAAAGCCCCTGAAAACCGCTCTGCTGTCAAATCATATACACAGGTTATTCTCGCCGCCATCGTGCTGGTGGTTCCTGTTTATATTCTGTTGAGTAAAAGTGAAATTCTTGGCTTGATTCTGTCGGTTTTAATGGTGCTGTTATCTGCTTATTTTATCTATAGCGGGATTAAAAGTGGTCGTAAAGAGCAGCTGCAACGCTACATTGCCATGTTGATTTTGTTTGTTGCAAACATGGCATTCTGGGCTTTATTTGAGCAGGCTGGATCTTCATTGAATTTCTTCGCCAGAGATTATGTCACCATGCCCAACATCCCTTTTATTGGTGAGCTAAACTTTACCGCATTTCAATCGCCTAAAGCGCCGTTAAACC
>CAZKUH010000244.1:0-4388 GCA_964555895.1 uncultured Enterobacterales bacterium | reverse complement strand
GTTTTTCAAGACCGGCGAGTAACCAGATAAAAAATATTTGTTGCCAAAGGGGATACATTCTTAATCTTAAATACAAGATGACCGTCATATAACTGACCAGTGCCAGAGAGAGCGCGTGCAATCCCATATGAGTGCCCAATGCCACATCCAGCAGCAGTCCCCAGATCCAGGCCGTTACAATGCCGGCTCGTTCCGGTAGGTAAATTCCCCAGTATGCCACGATCAATACCAACCATTGTGGGTTGAACGGTGCCAGGTTTTCGGAAAAAGGGACGATGGTTAAGGCTAAGGCAATAAGGAAACTCAGTTGAATGGCAAAGAAACGTCTTTTAGCGGGCATTGTCGTTTCCTTCTTCAAAAAGTTTGGAATTGGGTTTATCCTTTGGCCAGATCAAAATCACTTGTCCGGAACGAGCGAGCCTAGCGAGTGGCGTGGCCTCAATATAGGCATAATTTTCACCCGGATCGTGTCTAACCATAGAAACTTTGGCGACTGGAAAGCCAGAAGGAAAACGTTGCCCCAGCCCGGAGGTAACCAGCGTATCATTGACTTCTATATCAAAACTGTGCGGGATTTGGATAAGTACCAATCTGGTGAGATTGCCGGTACCAGCAGCGATGGCTCTGACACCATTTCTTAAATCCCTCACCGGGATGGCGTGTCTTTCATCGGTGATGAGTATCACGCGGGAAGTGAAGCGCGACACCTCAGTCACTTGTCCCATAATACCACTGGCATCAATAACCGGTTGGCCAACGTAAACTTTATCTACCTTGCCCTTGTTGAGCAGCACTTCATGATTAAATTCACTGGCTTTAACCGAAATAATATCGGCAATTTGCCGGTGCTCTCGTAATTCACTGACTGATCCCATGAGTGCTTTCAGCCGAGAATTTTCCGCCTCTAGTTCCACCATTCGCTGGGATTGAGCACGCAAAATGAGTATCTCGTCATTGAGCTGTTGGTTTTCACTGACTAAAGTGCCATGAGACCGAAATTCTTCGCTGGCCCAGTTGACCAAATCAGTCGGGTAACTGACCAATAGCTGAATAGGTGAAAGCAGTGTTGAGATGGCTTGTCTTAATTTGGAAAGATGCTCCTGACGATAATCCAGGAACATCAAGGAAGTAGAGATAACGACAATCGCCAGCATCCGGACATGCTGTGATGGACCTTCAGCAAACAAGGGTTTAATAACTGCCCCCTAACAAAATACCACAAGACTGCAATTTACTGATATGAGTCATAGGAGAATAAATCACCGCCATGGTCATCATACTCTTCCAGCGCCAGACCGCCGCCACGAGCAACGCAGGTCAAGGGGTCTTCAGCTATAATAACCGGTAACCCCGTTTCTTCCATAAATAAGCGATCCAATTCACGCAGTAGTGCGCCACCACCAGTTAATACCATGCCTTGCTCTGAAATATCTGCGGCCAGCTCTGGCGGTGCTTGCTCAAGAGCTGCTTTGACCGCACGGATAATACCCGCTAAAGGTTCTTGTAAAGCTTCCAGTATCTCATTACTGTTAACGGTAAAACGACGCGGGACGCCTTCTGCCAGATTGCGTCCTCTCACATCGATCTCCAGCACTTTATCGCCAGGGAAAGCGGTACCGATTTCGTGTTTAACTCTTTCAGCCGTGGCTTCACCGATAACGGTGCCATAATGGCGTCTGATATAATCAATAATGGCATCGTCAAAATGATCACCGCCGATCCGCACAGATTCAGAATAGACCACGCCATTTAAGGAAATAATGGCGACCTCAGTGGTACCTCCACCAATATCCACGACCATGGAACCTTTAGCTTCACCAACTGGCATACCTGAACCTACGGCTGCAGCCATCGGTTCTTCAATAAGAAACACTTCACGTGCACCAGCACCAAAAGCTGATTCTTTAATCGCTCGACGTTCCACTTGAGTCGAACCACAAGGGACACAAATTAATACTCTGGGGCTTGGGCGGAGCAGGGAATTGTCATGGACCTTGCGGATAAAATGTTGCAGCATTTTCTCTGTGATTTCAAAATCTGCGATAACGCCATCCTTTAAGGGTCTGGTGGCGATAATGTTGCCCGGTGTACGTCCCAACATTCTTTTGGCTTCAACACCAACGGCGGCAATAGATTTTTGACCACCGCGATCAAGTCTAATAGCAACGACGGAAGGTTCATTTAACACAACCCCTTTACCGGGGATATAAATGAGCGTGTTAGCCGTGCCAAGATCGATTGAAAGATCTGTGGAAAACATGCCCCGAATTTTTTTAAACATTTTAAGATTAATCCATCCTACACTGGTGAATTACCAACAGTGCAACTTACAGGTTATGAATGGCGCTACTCTAGCAATCAACGCCTTATAGGGCAAGCTTTTGCATTATATTATTGTGATAACAGCTGCATGTTTCTGCGCAAAATAAATCGACGAATAAACATCAGACGGCATTCTGGGGATAAAATGACCGGCTTTGGTTGTTGTTTGATGAAAATAGCGCTTAATGAAAATTGCTGAAAAAGTTGAGGAGAAATCATCGAAATGGGGAAATCTCTCTCAATGAGAAAGGCTGACGGGTTAAAAGAGGCCGGGTTTATGACCACAGTTCAGGGACAATCTGAACAGCTACGGGTTAAATTAACTATTCGCTGAATAGTTACAAAAAATAAAGATGTTTTCTTGTTTTTAGCTTAATAACACATATAGAATACCGACTTTCACAAGTGGATAGCATTGAGTGACTAATGAATTTTACTGTCGGGGAGCATCGTCAACTGATCCCGGGTCCGGCTGGCGATCTGGAAGCCGTCATCAGCATTAAAAAAGATGCACAAATGCTGGTCGTTTGTTGTCATCCTCATCCTCTCTATGGAGGGACTATGACCAACAAGGTGGTGCATACCTTGCATCGAACT
Organism: uncultured Enterobacterales bacterium; assembly: GCA_964555895.1. Taxonomy (GTDB): domain Bacteria; phylum Pseudomonadota; class Gammaproteobacteria; order Enterobacterales; genus DRNA01. Next base: position 1,469 of record CAZKUH010000244.1, on the reverse strand, counting down.
TTTAGTGAGCGAAATATGAATACGATTCGCTTTAATTTTCGTGGCGTGGGGCGGAGCCATGGCACGTATGCTGAAGGTATCGGGGAAGTTGATGACTTGAATGCCGTAATTCGATGGGCCAAGGATCACTGGAAAAATTTAACCCTCGCCCTAGCGGGTTTTTCGTTTGGTGCGTTTGTCAGCCTCAAAGCATCATCCCATTGGCCTTTGTCTTTTTTGGTCTCGGTGGCGCCGCCTGTTGAACGATTCCCGCTAGAGGATAATGATATAGCAGATTGTTCGTGGGTGTTGATCCAGCCAATGGCAGATGAAGTCGTTGATGTTAAAACCGTGATTCAGTGGTTTGAATCGTTGGCTAGAAAACAGGCGAAACTGATTAAAATAGCTGAAGCCAGCCATTTTTTTCATGGGAAGTTGCTACAATTAAAAAAGCAGTTGAATTTAGCTCTGGATGAATTCAGGATCAGAAGTTGAAGCCTGAAGACCGATATCTGAGGGATTGCGAAGGCACAGATTTTATTAAAGATCCGGTACAGTTTCAGACAGTTAAGTTGTTACAACAACTCTATAACGATCTGTGTGAGTTACATAAAACGAGTTTATTAGCCAGATTTTGCAAAAAATCCGGACTGACTAAGACACCTAAAGGTTTTTATTTATGGGGAGAGGTGGGTCGCGGAAAAACCTATTTAATGGATTTATTCTGTGATTCTTTGAAGTCTCATGCAATCGCTGAAGATTCAAATATTGCTGTAAGACGTATCCATTTTTATCGTTTCATGTATTGGTTACAGCAGCAATTGAAAGATAACAGTGGCGCTGTCAATCCGTTAAACAAAATTGCCTGCGATCTGGCCAGAGAAATTAATGTATTGTGTTTTGATGAGTTTTTTGTTGCGGAAATCGGTGATGCTATGTTGTTGGGGCGTTTGTTCGAGACACTGTTCGCAAAAGGTGTGGTACTCATAGCCACCTCAAACATTCCACCAGAAAAACTCTACTGGAAAGGATTACATCGTGCACGCTTTCTGCCCACTATAGAACTTTTAAAAAATGCTTGCCAAGTAATCGAACTGGATGGGGAGCGTGACTATCGTTTGAGGACGCTGAAGAAAGTCGACATTTATTACTTTCCAAATGATAAACAAGCTGACCGGCAGTTGCTTGATTGTTTTAAAAAATTGGCAGGCGGTGAACAGGCGTTGGAAGGAAAACAAGCGGAGCATGTTATTATTTTCAACCGGGAAATTCCTTTGAAAGCCTTATCGGCCAATATGATCTGGTTTGAATTTTCTGCTTTATGTGAAGGGCCCCGATCGGCAAAAGATTATATTGAAATTTCACGTCTGTATCCAACAGTTCTCATCAGCAACGTTCCTCAGCTCGATGACCAGTCAATCGCTCAAGTTCGCAGATTTATTGCGTTAATAGATGAATTTTATGAACGCCAAGTTAAAGTGATTATTTCT
>CAZKUH010000243.1:0-4403 GCA_964555895.1 uncultured Enterobacterales bacterium | reverse complement strand
GAGTTAACTTCTGGTTCATTAGGAATTCCTGCGTCAATCATAAATCTGGTTACTGTTGAATATGGTATGCCCCCCACCGCTGGAGAAGGGATTGGTATTGACCGGCTGGTGATGCTATTAACAGATTCACCTACCATCAGAGATGTTTTACTATTTCCGCATATGCGACCAGAGTAATTCCGTAATCGCTTGCTGTTTATGGAGTAAACCATATCGGCTCATATTTAAAACTTTACAAACCCGAAGTCTGAACAATCGGTCTTCCAGCATTGGATAACGCTGTTGCATCTAAACGGTAGCTATGAATAAACGCTACCTGTGAAACGGTATTGATATTTTCCTTGACCTGGATCATAACGCTTTTATGGCAGATTCATTATTCTTGTACGGTGAAGGTGAGCGTTCTTGCTCATTTTTATTTTAAGGCCACTTTTCTATCCAGTTCTTGGGATGATTAGGGATGAAATGCCACAGTTTATACTGTGGTGGTTTGTATTCCAGTTTCTATAAAGACACCACAGCATAGTTTCATTTTGCATAAATAGTTGTTATGAAATAATATTCGGCAACTTAAAAGATGAGGTGTTATCGTGGAAAAGAGATCCTGGGCTGAGCCCTATAAAATCAAAATGGTCGAATTGTTAAAAATGACGACCCGTGCGGAACGTGTGAAAGCAATCGAGGCGGCCGGTCACAACACTTTTTTATTAAAATCTGATGATGTGTATATTGATCTACTGACCGATTCGGGATGTGGTGCGATGAGTGATCATCAATGGGCGGCTATCATGCTGGGTGATGAAGCGTATGCTGGCAGTAAAAACTTCTATCATATGCGGGATACTATTGAGGAATATTATAGTTATCGTTATACCGTACCAACGCATCAAGGCAGAGGTGCCGAGAATATTTTAAGCCAGATCATGATTAAAGAAGGCGACTATATCCCTGGCAATATGTATTTTACCACCACTCGTCTACATCAGGAACTGGCTGGTGGCCGGTTTGTCGATGTCATTATTGATGAAGCCCACCAACCCGCCTCAGAGCACCCGTTCAAAGGCAATATTGATTTTGATAAACTTAACCAATTAGTCGAGAAGGTAGGTGCTGATCGTATTCCTTATGTTTGTGTTGCAACCTGCGTCAATATGGCCGGTGGGCAACCTATGTCCATGCAAAACATGCGTGAACTCAGATCATGGAGTAACGAGCACAAGATCAAAGTTGTACATGATATGACCCGGGTGGCGGAGAATGCATTTTTTATCCAACAACGAGAAGCCGGTTACGAAAATAAAACAGTTAAAGAAATTGTCTACGAGTTGTGTTCGTTAACGGATGCAGCCACCATGTCTTCGAAAAAAGATGCCATGGTGAATATCGGTGGATTTTTGGCCATGAATGACAAGGCGCTTTATGATAAAGCTTGTGGTCTGGTGGTTATTTACGAGGGATTACATACCTACGGTGGGATGGCTGGACGTGATATGGAGGCCTTGGCCATTGGTATCACTGAAAGCGTACAAGACGATCATATGCAGGCACGAATTGGCCAGGTTGAGTATCTTGGCGAAAAATTAATCAATGCGGGTGTGCCTGTTGTACGTCCTATCGGTGGTCACGCGGTATTTCTGGATGCCCGTGAAATTCTACCACACATACCGCAGCACCAATATCCGGCACAGGCTTTGGCAGCGGCGCTTTATGTAGAATCCGGCGTGCGATCAATGGAAAGAGGTGTTGTTTCTGCAGGGCGCAATAAAGACACCGGAGAAAATTATATGCCAAAGTTGGAATTGGTGCGGTTAACCATTCCTCGACGTGTTTATACGCAGGCGCATATGGATGTAACGGCTGAAAGTGTTATTAAGGTGATGCAACAAGCACATGAAGTGAAAGGTTTGACTTTCAGCTATGAGCCCGAAGTTTTACGTTTTTTTATGGGTCGTTTCAGTGAACTAAATTAACATATTTGCACAGCGCTTTTGTTTTCAGGATAAAGGCGGTGTCTGATGTTGGATAGTGGAAAGAAGTTGGGGTTATGGCAACATTTACTGATAACGGTCAGAATTGAATACTTGTATTTGTGTCATAATCCTGCGCAACTAATTGAGGGAAAGTAATGAAAACGATTATTGAACCGTTCCGTATTAAATCGGTTGAACCACTCTCTATGACCACAGAGATCGAACGAGAGGCTTTTTTAAAAAAGGCTAATTATAATTTGTTCTCATTAAGATCAGACAATGTGTTGATTGACCTTTTGACGGATTCAGGTACTTCTGCCATGAGTACCAGACAGTGGGCGGGAATCCAAATGGGCGATGAGAGCTATGCAGGCTCGCCATCCTTCTATCGTTTTGAGGCGGCTTTAAAAGAATTGGCCCCTTTTAAACATATTATTCCGACGCATCAGGGAAGGGCGGCCGAAAAAATTCTGTTTTCCATCGTTGGAGAGAAGGGCAAGGTGATCCCTAACAACACCCATTTTGATACCACGCGTGCCAATATTGAGGCTTCGGCCACCGAGGCTGTTGATCTGGTGAAAAAAGAAGGTCTTGATCCTGAGCTTGTACTTCCCTTTAAAGGCGATATAGATTTGCAAAGGTTACGCGATTTGTTGGAAAAACGCGCTGACGATATTCCGTTGGTGATGTTGACCATTACCAATAATTCGGGTGGTGGTCAGCCGGTTTCGATGGCGAATATCAAAGCGACAAAAGCCTTGTGCGAAGAATATAACAAGCCGCTTATCCTGGATGCCTGTCGCTTTGCTGAAAATGCTTATTTTATTAAATTACGTGAAGCTGGCTATGCCGATAAAACGCCCAAAGAAATTGTTCAGGAAATTTTTAGTTATGCAGATGGTATGACCATGAGTGCTAAAAAAGATGCTTTGGTTAATATGGGTGGATGGTTAGCGCTCAATGACGATGACTTAGCCATGAAAGCGCGTAATGTGCTCATCCTGACCGAAGGCTTTCCGACATACGGTGGCTTATCCGGGCGCGATTTGGATGCTATGGCGATTGGACTGGAAGAGGTCATCGAGGAAGATTATCTAAACTATCGAATTACTTCAACAGCTTATCTTGGAGAAGCGCTAGATAAACTAGGGATACCGATTGTCAAACCGGTTGGTGGTCATGCCGTCTATATAGATGCACGTGCCATGCTGCCACATATTCCACCCTTGGAATATCCTGGACAATCGTTGGCGATTGAAATGTATCGTTTAGGCGGGATCCGTGCTTGTGAAATTGGTACGGTGATGTTTGGTTTGCAAGCGGATGGCAGCGAATCACCCGCAGCCATGGATTTGGTAAGAATGGCAATTCCACGTCGTGTTTATACGCAAAGCCATATTGATTACTGCATCGAATGTTTGGCAGAAGTGAATGCAAACAAAGCGCAATTAAAGGGTGTTAAAATCTGTTGGCAGCCGCCAATATTGCGGCATTTTACCGCACACTTTGCGCCAGTATAATGAACTGCTGGCAGGTGGTAAAATTAAACCAGCATTAATTTCGCTTCAGCTACCTGCTCCTGGAATTCTTCAGCTTCGTTGACATCCACTTCATGTGACATGCCCAGTTTGTCAAAGGCTGGAATTTCGGACCAGTCCATCAAGGTGAGTGGGTGATTAGTGCCGATACGCGACTGTAGGTTGGCAATGGTAACCAGATCACCGTAATCGGGGCCATTTTCAGAATCTCTACCAAAATCCAGATAGGCATTTGGCACCAGCGACATTTCTGCAGGGAAGTCCCAACTTTTTAAGATGGCACTACCAATTTTTGGATGGAAGCGGTCAATAATACTATCGAGGACTTCTTCATTTTCGAACAAGTCAGGTGATTCCTCAGCCATGGTTAAAATGGGAAGTATACCAATCTCGCAAGTCAGACCTGCCAGCGTTGCCTGGTCAGGTTTTAAGCGGCCAAAATGATGCGCCAAAACGTGAGAAATTGAACCGACTTCGAGACTGTGTTCCCAAGAGGCTCGCAAGCGTTTGTCTACAGCATCACTGGTAGCCTGAAACATTTGTTCCATCGCGAGACCAGTAGCTAGGTTTCTGACAAAGGTAATACCCAGTCGAGTGATAGCCATTCGCAGACTATCAACCACTACACGCCCTCGCAATAAGGGCGAATTTGCCACCTTGATAAGTCTAGCTGCCATAGCGACATCACTCGCGATAACATCAGAAAGACCGCCGGACGATACTTCAGGATTGCTCACTGCATCTCTGATTTTAAGCGCAACTTCGGGTAATGTAGGTAGAATTAGCCGATCATTTTGTACTGCGTCTAGCAATTCATTACAAAAATCTTCTTCAAGACTCATTATGAACTCCAAGGTTCTAATAATAGGCCTGTTTATGAAAATGTGGCTTGAAC
>CAZKUH010000242.1:0-4447 GCA_964555895.1 uncultured Enterobacterales bacterium | reverse complement strand
CTACCGGAAGCACCTGTCTTCCCCCCTGATTACGCATAAAATGTGGTCTTAGGTAATACAATAACTCCTGTTCCATGTTCAAAAATACTTTTTACTTTTTTTCCATCAACAAAAATTTCCGCGATGGTGCTTTCTACTTGCAATGCATCATAACCGACAAAGTCTGTTATGACTTTTGATTGAATTCCCTCTCGATAGTCAATGGTGAATTTACTGCCTTCTCTTGATCGAGATCGTTGCGCTGCCATCTCGGCAGCAAAACCGGCATTATCGACATCCAGTCCCTTTTCTCTGGCAATATCCCGTGTTAAATCTTCAGGAAAACCATAGGTGTCATAAAGTTTAAAAATTAGCGAACCTGGTATGGTTGTTCCCTTTAGAGTAATGAGTTCTTTATCCAGCAATTCGATACCTTGGGACAAGGTTTTGGCAAATTTTTCTTCTTCCAGCAATAAACTTTTTTCAACACTACTTTTGACAGCCACTAAATCCGGATAAGCTTGCCCCATAATTTCACATAATGGAGAAACCAAAGACGAAAAAAATCCTGGCTGACCACCTAATTTAAAACCATGTCTTACGGCACGTCTTATAATTCTGCGAAGCACATACCCACGACCTTCATTGGCAGGTATCACGCCATCAGCAATTAAAAAGGAACACGAGCGAATATGATCGGCAATAACTTGCAGCGATTGTTCGGTTAAATCATCACAATTAACTGCTTTGGCTGCGGCCTTGATAAGAAACTGGAAAATATCAATTTCATAATTACTATGCACATTTTGCATGATAGCGGCAACTCTCTCTAGCCCCATTCCAGTATCAATTGATGGGTTGGCAAGTGCTGTCATCTTGCCATCGGTAGTTTTCTCGTATTGCATAAAAACCAAATTCCAGATTTCTATATATCGATCGCCATCTTCCTCAGCTGAACCTGGTGGACCACCAGCTACATTTTCGCCATGGTCAAAAAATATTTCAGAACAAGGTCCGCAGGGTCCTGTATCCCCCATGGCCCAAAAATTATCTTTTTTACCCAGTTGGGAAAAACGACTTTGATCGATACCAATATCATCAAACCATATGTTCTTGGCCTCATCATCATCTTCATAAACCGTGACCCAAAGTTTCTCCGCTGGTAACTTCAAAATTTTTGTAAGAAATTCCCAGGCATAAAATATTGCATCTGTTTTAAAGTAATTGCCAAAGCTAAAATTACCCAGCATCTCAAAATAAGTATGATGCCGCGCAGTGTAACCGACATTTTCCAGATCATTGTGTTTACCGCCAGCCCTGACACAACGTTGAATAGTTACGGCACGATGATAAGGCCGTTTTTCCTGCCCCAAAAAGACTTCTTTAAATTGCACCATGCCCGCATTGGTAAATAGCAATGTCGAATCATTATCCGGCACCAATGAAGCCGAAGCAACGGCTGTATGACCTTTGCTTTTAAAATATTCGACAAATGCGTCACGCACTTGTTGACTACTGACAATAGTGGAATTAATTAATGATTTGCTCATTTTTTCACTCAATCTAAAAGCTGGCTGATTATTTCTACTGGAAATCCTCTGGTATTCAGGAAACGATAACGTTTGGCCTTCTCGTTAAGAGTTGGAGTTATTTTGCCAGCATATTTTTTTTCGAGCACATTTTCGCACAGCTGCAACCATTGTGCATCATAGTTCTGAAGTTCTTCAAAAATAATATGCGGCGCCACACCTTTTAGTTTAAGTTCATGAATAATTTTTAATGGCCCCTGCCCCCTCTGTACGCGATAACGCACATAAGATAAGCAAAATTTTTGATCGTCCAGCCAACCCCGAGCCGTTAATTCTTCGAGAGCTATCCTAATATTTACCATGGAAAATTTTTTTTTCAGTAGTTTTTGTTGCAACTCCAGACGGGAATGTTCTCGCCTCGCGAGTAAGCGTTGTGCTGACATCCAGGTGTTTTCGAGTTCTTCGGACTGATTCATCATAGGAAAGTACTATTTCACTCTGAAAATGCCAATATCCTGGCTTGAATGATTACGGGTATATATCCGTGACCAACAACTATCGTTTTATTTCTACAAAAGCCATTTTGAAACCTGCAAAGAATAAAACGCTACCGGCTGTTTTGTTAATAACTTTCACTATCCATGTTTTTACTGATCCTTTTGCTATAGTATCTCCCAGATAAGCATAGGTGCTATAGGACACCAGATCCACTAAGAAACACGTACTACTCATGATGATCATTTGCAACAATATGGGACGAGAAGGATCAATAAACTGAGGAATTAATGCAGAAAAATACAATATGGCTTTAGGGTTAGCCAATTCGACCAGCAAACCCTGCCTAAATAATTTATTGTTCTTATCTGTGATTTTTTGTTGGTCTAATTGAATACCACCGGTTTTGCTGAAAAATGTATTCAATCCCAAATACATCAGGTAAGCAACACCAAGCCATTTAATGATTGAAAATAATGTACCTGTCGTTAAAATGAGCGAAGTAACGCCCGTAGCAGATAACAAAAAGTAGATGAAATTTGCCAGGGCGACGCCAAATACACCAAACAGTGCACGCCTGACACCATTTGCAGCACCTTGTGTGGCAATTGCAATAGCCGTAGGCCCTGGTGCAAATACTACAACCATTGTCGTCAACAGGAATAATAAATAAAGGTTCAAATCCATAGTTTGATATGCTCCAGTTTCATGGCAATCATTCAGTTAATTAAACCGCTGCCATTTCTTTCTCAGTAGCTGTCCGAGTTTGTTCGATGTCTTTACTCTCAGCTATTGGTAATAGTTTTGCTCGTAATAAGCCTTCGATTTCCTCAGCAATTTCTTTATGTTCTTTGAGAAAATCAATGGATTTCATTTTTCCCTGGCCAATTTTGCTACCTTTATAGCTATACCAAGCTCCTGCCTTTTCAACTAATCCTTCATTAACACCCAAATCTATAACTTCGCCAAGTCTGGAGATCCCTTGGCCATAAAGAATTTGAAATTCAGCTTTCTTAAAAGGTGATGCAACCTTATTTTTAACGACTTTAACCCGGGTTTCATTACCCACCACTTCTTCGCCTTGTTTTACCGCACCGATCCGACGGATATCCAAGCGAACTGATGCGTAGAACTTCAGGGCATTACCACCCGTAGTGGTTTCCGGATTACCAAACATGACACCAATTTTCATACGGATCTGGTTAATAAAAATCACCGTGCAACCCGAGCGACTGATATTCCCGGTAATTTTTCTTAAAGCTTGAGACATTAAACGAGCTTGGAGGCCCACATGATGATCGCCCATGTCGCCTTCAATTTCAGCCTTTGGTGTGAGTGCCGCTACTGAATCTATAACCACCATATCAACCGCACCTGAACGTACCAGCATATCCGCAATTTCTAAAGCCTGTTCGCCAGTATCCGGTTGCGAAATGAGTAACTCATCAATATTGACACCGAGTTTTTCTGCATACCCAGGATCTAACGCATGCTCTGCATCAATAAAAGCTGCGGTTCCACCTTCCTGTTGACAACTGGCTATTGCCTGCAGGGTCATGGTTGTCTTCCCGGAAGATTCCGGCCCATAAATCTCTATAACTCTACCCCGCGGCAATCCCCCTACGCCCAAAGCAATATCTAGGGTTAAAGAGCCGGTGGAGTAAACGGAAATATTGCGTGAAGGATTAGTATCACCCAGTCGCATAATTGAACCTTTACCAAATTGTCTGTCGATTTGTCCTAATGCTGCTGATAATGCTTTTTTCTTGTTGTCATCCATCGGATACTCCTGGGCTGGTTATTAATGCAAATTATAATTATCTTGTTATATTGTCATCATCTCACAAAGTACTACTTATGCAAATAGCATTTTGCAGTTTTTTTTGTAAGAAATCGACCTTTTTGGTTGTTTTTTGACCGTTTTTTGTGAATTAACCTCATATACGGGATAAGGAAAGCAGCATTAACCATGAAAACCGTGAAAATATGCGTATCGGCGTTTTGCCTTATTCCGAGTTGATGAGGTTAATTAATATATTGTGCTGTCATAAAAAGCTTTGTTCAAAATTTATTACCGCTGTAACTTTTGCTGGCTTTAGTCATTGTCCATACTATACCTGCAGTGCTTGACTACAAATCGACTTTCATGCCTTCTCTGGCATAGCGGAATCCTGCCTTAATCACCATTTGCTGCGCGCTTCGACCCGCGACTGTGCCATCGTGCAATAATGGGTTACTATGATTAAAATGGATAAAAATTATTTTCTGCTTATCTTTTACGGATAAAGTTTTAAATAACTTCATACTCTCCGTAACCAAAGGATGAGGGATTTCACGCATATTTCGATTAGGTAATTCATTAGCGGAAAAAAAAGTCCCATCGACAAAAGCATAATCAACCTGAGAAATTATTTTCCGAATGTCCAATTGCCACCGTTGCCATT
>CAZKUH010000241.1:0-4456 GCA_964555895.1 uncultured Enterobacterales bacterium | reverse complement strand
TGGTAAACCGATGTGGGTAAAAAAATCCGTCTACAATGCACGCCGTTTAGTCAAAAAACCCAGCCCTAGAAAAGCCCAGTATAAGGGGCCTATTGGGCCAATCGGCAATTCAACTTTGCCTAGAGGGCCTCATTCGGTAGCTGGAATTAATCAAGGGGGATGTACCCCACAAAGTCCAATACCCAAAAATTTAAAAAAGGGTAAGAATAAACCGAATTGTGCTGCAAATATAAAAAGCGCCACAAAACGCACGGGACGTAACCCTCAAACTGGTGCCACAATCCAACCAGCATCCAAACCCTCAAAACCAGAATGATAGACGGTTGTTTATTTAGTGCCTGATCGAAGAATCATAACCCATTGAAACAAAAAAAATACCCGCATGTTTCATATATTCAAGGTCAGGCAAAATATTATATTGCCGTCGTCTAAAGTTCCAAACCCCCAAAGGTTTAAGCCTTAAGGGTTTGGGGGGTTAAAGCTAATTATGTGAAATTAAATCTGGTGAACATTACAGGATTTCTAGTTCACATAAAGCAAAAATGATAGGTTTTATGGTAACAATCGAGGTGTAGTTGTTGATGATGATACGCTTGAGCAGTATCATCAAAAAAGACGCAATTATAGCCTTGACCGAATGACACCGGATCAGGTTTACTATAACTTGCCGTCTAATTTACCGAAGGCGGCTTAAACACATGCAGTGGATCAATTATAAAACTCGGATCGCTGTCCAAAGAATAGGGTCCACTTCTCCTTGTTCAAATGTTCTCTACAAGCTTTCTGCCACTCTTCATAAGTTACTATGTTATGTGGTTTCATTAAGTTAATGCCTTTCGCATCATTAAGTGAAAAACAACCTGTTATTCTTTTATTCGCAGGAACGTGCCAGACAGCTATAACACCGGATGGTAAGCAGCGGGCAGACGGCGATAACCCAATTTGCTAAGTACGCTTAACTTTGCAGAAATGCGGACATTAATTTCAACATATAGCCATGGTCTTCAACGCCTGCGGATTCTCTTAAGCTGTGCATTGACCACATCGGATTACCGACATCAAAGGAAGATATCCCGAGCTTGGCTGCTGTCATGGGACCAATGGTGCTGCCACAAGACAAATCACTCCGATTGGTAAATTTTTGGAACGGTATATTCTGTTCTTGACACAGCTTGCTAAATAGGGCTTCGGTTGTTGATTGTGTGGTATAACGTTGATTGCTATTTATTTTTAATACAGGTCCTGCATTAATCATTGGTCGATGCTGTGCATTGTGTTTTTCAGGAAAATTCGGGTGCCAGGCGTGAGCCATATCCGCACTCATTAAAGTGCTCTGAGCCAAGGCTTGAAAATATGCTTGTGGCGAATCATGCAGAGTTAACCCAATTCGTTGTAGAACGTCTCCAAGGAAACTGCTGGCAGCTCCCTTGTGACTTTCGCTGCCAACTTCTTCGTGATCGAAAAATGCAATCACCTGAGTTGCAGGCACTTTGCTATCAACATTATGTAAAAGTGCAGATAAAGCTGCGTGACAGGATGCAAGATTATCCAGTTGACTGTTGCTGAAAAATTCATCTTGATTTCCCCAGAATGCCCCTGGCTGGGTGTCAAAAACAGCCAGTTCCCAACCCAGAATATCTTGATTATTGACTTCAATTTTATCTGCTAACAATTGCTGAAACAACAATGGGTTTGTTTTTGAATCAGGGATGTTGGAACGTGAAAAAATTAAGGGTAATTCTTCTTCAGCATTAAATTTCAAGCCTTTGCTGTTTACCTCCCGATTGAGGTGAATTGCTAAATTTGGTAGACGTAAAAACGAATGGTTAAATTTGATTAATTTTGAGGTGAAATTAGTTGCGCCATCTCCAGCGCTAACACTGACTCGACCAGCAAGGGATAAATCTCTGTCAGCAAAAGTAGCTAAAATTGGTCCGCCGTAGACTTCAACGCCCAGTCTTAACCATCCGCCTTTTTCAGAAACTGGATTTGGTTTTACGCGTAGACCAGGAGAGTCGCTATGGGCGCCAATAATGCGATAACCCATCGCCGAAGGTTGGCTGTTGCCGCAAATAAAAGCGATGATTGAAGACTGATCTCTAATAACGTAATACTTACCGTTTTCAGTTAACTGCCATTGTTCAGTTTCAGGCAAGGGGGTGAAGCCGTTTGCTTCGAGTAAACTAACCGTGGTGTCAATTGCATGCCATGGGCTGGGGCTGTTATCAATAAAATTAATCAGCTCTGTCACCAGGGAGTTACTTTTTGTGGTCATTTCAGGCGTCTTCATTTCTTTCAATTCATTGATCCTATGGTAAACAACTTAAAAGTGCAAATAATCCCTCCAATAATGATTTTCTATAATCTAACAAAATAGGGTAGCGCAATTAGTCCCACACCAATCAGCACCAGCATAAAAGTATTTGTGATAAAATAAGGAAAAACTATCAAGGCGATTCCGCAAACAAAAGGGACCACCGCTTTTTGCTTTTTGCCATAGATAAAAAAGCCAAAGCCTATGGCGCCGAAAAGCATTCCCCAAACTAAAAGTGAAGTATCAGTCATTTTTCCTCCAATAAAGTTTTTGTTAATTGTACTTTGAATATTTGGTTAATCAGTGCTGGTAATGAGTGGTATTAAAAAACGGGTCAATTTTGTTTTAAATTATCGACAAATTGATTGATCACTGTTGCAAATTCTTTGCCGGAATCTTCTTGTAAAAAATGTCCACCTTTTAAGGTGAGATGTTTTTGACCTTTGCAGCCGGGAATTCTTTGTTGCATAAAAAGATCACCACCGCGCATCATTGGATCACCGTTACTAAAAGCGGTGAGGAAAGGTTTATGCCATTTTTTCAAAATTTCCCAAGCATCTCTGTTAGCTGATGTCGCAGGATCCTTCGGCGTGACTGGAACTAATCGCGGAAAAGCTCGAGCTCCTGCTTTGTAAGCAGCGGAAGGAAAGGGTGCATTGTAAGCTCTTTTTTCTTCTGCATGCAAAGTTTTGAAACAACCACTTTCAATAATTCGATCAATCGGGAACCAAGGACTAAAGCGAGCGAAAAATTGCCAAATCTTGAAGATTCTGGGCATTTTTTGATCACCAGTTGGTAACATGCCGTTACCGACAACAATGCCGGCAAAACGTTGCTGATTTTCTGCTGCAAGTCTTAAACCGATCAAGGCTCCCCAGTCCTGGCAGACTAATACGATATTTTGCAAGTCGAGCGATTCAATAAAATTTGTCATCCAGTCCATGTGTTTTTGATAGGAATAATCTTTAATTTTCTCAGGTTTGTCAGATTTACCAAAACCAATCAAATCAGGGGCGATGACTCGATGTCCCGCAGCAACACACAACGGAATCATATGGCGATACAAATAAGACCAGGAAGGTTCTCCATGCAACATTAAAATTACCTGACCCTGTCTTGAACCTTCATCAACAAAATGCATCCGAAGTTCATTTATTTGAAGGTAATGGGGTTCAAAGGGATAATCCTTTAAATGTTGGAAACGTTCTTCCGTCGTACGGTTAAACTTCATTACACTACCTGTTTTGAGTTTGGTAGGTATACCCTACTTTGATTTGTTATCATTGGCAAAACCTTTTTCTTTGTTTAATTCAATCTGTACACTATTTGCATTTACAACTAAAAATTAGTGACTTTCAGGGCATTTATCTGATGGCCTAGTGAAGATTTAGGGTTGATTACTGAGGTTAACAATGGTGACATAGTTGAGGTTTAACAGCGTCGTTGAAACAAACCCGCAAAATGAAAGTAACACAACGACTATTGACTTCGAAGGGTCTGAGAGTGCAATCTGTCATAATCTCTGGAGTGACACCATGAAATTTCCTCAAATTGGCCCAGCGTTTTTGGTGACTGCGGCCTTTATTGGTCCTGGTACCGTCATAACAGCGAGCCTGGCTGGCGCGCATTATGGTTACAGCTTGTTATGGGCGTTGTTATTCGCAATTTTTGCCACTATCATTTTGCAAGAAATGGCGGCGAGATTAGGGGTGATCACTCAGCAAGGTCTGGGCACGAATATCAGGCATATATTTTCGCATCCTTTTGGGCGCTTTATAACTATTTTTCTGGTGGTTAGTGCCATTGTTATTGGCAATGGAGCCTATGAGAGTGGCAATATTTCTGGGGCAAGTATTGGCTTGGCAGCTGTTTTTGAGCGTTCTATGCCAGGCATGATCTTTGGACGAGCTGGCTGGTCGATGGTGATTGGAATTGTCAGTTTTGCCTTGCTTTGGCGAGGACGCTATGCAACCATCGAAAAAACCTTGATTCTGCTTGTTGCACTGATGAGTCTGGCTTTTTTGTTGACGTTTTTTGTGAGCAAACCCGATATGGGTAAATTGTTGCATGGGCTGTTTATTCCAAGGTTGCCGGATGGCGCAACCTTGACAGTTATTGCGCTTATTGACACGACCATTGTTC
>CAZKUH010000240.1:0-4466 GCA_964555895.1 uncultured Enterobacterales bacterium | reverse complement strand
ACCTTTCAGTTGATGAGTGTATTTATACCAGTGGAAGCAAATTGGCAATACTGGATGTCCACAGTAACAACCGCATTGCTTTGGCCTCTAATCTTGTTGATACTCAGATGGTACCGTAGAAAACGGCAGTTCTAGCTTAGCGAAAATTGTTATGTAGCCAATTGGTGCGCAATCTGTGCAAAGTAAGCTAATATTTTTATATACTGGTAATATCACCCCGATCAGCAGGATTTGTACTTATGCCAACATCCCTTGAACAACCCTCGACAATAGCCCGTGCAGAACTGCTCATTAATATTACTCCACAGGAAACTCGTTTGGCGGTAGTCGAAAATGGCATGTTACAAGAGTTACATATTGAGCGGACTTCAAACAGAGGCATAGTGGGGAATATCTATCTGGGCAAAATCAGCCGTGTGTTACCAGGTATGCAGGCCGCTTTTGTCGATATTGGTTTCGAAAAAGCGGCCTTTTTGCATGTCTCAGAATTGATCGAGCACTACCCGGAAGAACACGATCAAAATAATAATACCGACTACCCTGAAATAACTAAAATTATTCATCAGGATCAAGCTATCGTGGTCCAGGTACTCAAAGACCCTTTAGGAACCAAAGGTGCGCGTCTCACCACCCAAATAACCCTCCCTTCTCGCTACGTCGTCATGATGCCGGAAAATTTACATATTGGTATTTCACAACGAATTGATGATGACCATGAAAAAGAACGTCTGAAAAATATCCTGTTAACTTTAAAAAACGACATCCCGGCAGGATTTATTGTGCGAACAGCGGCCGAGGGAGCCTCTGAAGAAGCTATCGTGGCAGATGCCCGCTTTCTGCACCGACTCAACCAGAAAGTAAACGAACGCAAACAATACGCCAAACCTGGCACTTTGCTCTATGAAGATCTCGATCTGTCCAGCCGGGCCATCAGAGATATGCTCCATCACGGAATTGAGAAAATTCTGGTTGATTCAAGGGAAAATTTTCATCGCCTGGAAGATTTTATGGAAAACCTCATACCAGAAGCGCTGCACAAACTGGAATATTATCCAGGAGAGCGACCATTATTCGATCTGTACAATATGGAAGATGAGATACTAAAATCTTTGAAGAAAAAAGTCGCACTTAAATCTGGAGGCCACATCGTCATTGATCAAACTGAAGCCATGACAACCATCGACGTAAACACCGGAGCATTTGTTGGCAAGCGCAACCAGGCAGAAACCATTTTCAAAACAAATCTGGAAGCTGCTGTTTCTCTGGCCAGACAATTAAGGCTACGAAATTTAGGCGGTATTATCATTATTGATTTTATCGACATGATTGATGAAGAACATAAACGTCAAGTAATAAGAACGCTAGAAAAAGCACTGGAAAAAGATTATGTAAAAACCTCTATCTCAGAAGTCTCAGCTTTGGGATTGGTGCAAATGACCCGCAAAAGAACCCGTGAATCACTGGAAAACACCCTATGCGAATCTTGTCCGGTATGCCTTGGAACCGGCAGAATTAAGACTTCTCAAACTATTTGTTTTGAAATTTTCAGAGAAATTTTAAGAGCTTCCAGAGCATACGAAGCGAAACAGATTATGGTTTTAGCTTCTCAGAAAGTAGTGGATTGTTTATTAGACGAAGAATCTAACAGTGTCGCAGAATTGGAAGATTTTATCGCCAAGCCGATTCGATTTCAGGTTGAAACACTCTATTTTCAGGAACAATATGATGTGGTTCCGGTCTAGTTTTAATGATTAGCTTAAAATACAACATCATCATTCCATTATTACAATCGGTCTCTTTTGTGTATACATTTTTAACCGAAGCTGAATTTCATATTATTTAAGACACAGAACTTATGAGCAGTAACTTAACTTCGCAAAAACAGCCTGTTATTAAAAAAGCACAAAATGCTTCTTTTGCTTTGGGTTTATTTAGCCGATTAATCAATGGGTTGTGGTCCATCATGGCAATCAGCTTGATTGTGCTTGCTATTATTATCGCCGGATTACGTCTTTTCGCTGGTGAATTTTCTCAGTTCAAACCACAGTTGGAATCCTATCTCAGTAAACAGCTTGCCCGAGATGTCCACATAAAGGCATTAAAATTTGACTGGTTATCAGTGGGGCCAAAAATACAAATCCAACAATTAGAAATAGCAGACTCAAAAAATGTCAAACTTCAATCCTTGAAAATAGCCAATGGTGTTGTGCTCATTGATCTCTGGCGAAGTTTTTTTCAATTTGAACTTATTACCGACGAAATTAAGCTGCAAGGGATACAAATTCAATACAACCCTTCCTATCGAAATAAGGACCACCACAACAATCAAACTTCTGCAGCTTTATTCGAACAAAATAAAACACCTGTCAACGCTTCCTCAAAAGGCATTGTAAATTGGTTAATGCAGCAACGAACCATCGAAATTTATGATTCGGCCTTGATACTTAAAACTAGGACAGGAAAAGACTATTCGTTGGCTTTACCGGTATTAACTTACCATGGCGGCATTAATCTCCACCAACTCAATGGCATTGCCATGACCGTCAATGGGAAAAAACTTACCATAAAATCGGAACTCATTGGTAGAAACACAGATCCTGATAGAAAATTGCAACTTTATATTAAAGCCGACGATATTGAGCTCAAGGATTTACCCACGGCTTTATTTTTTAAAAAATACACCAAAATACAGGGTTCAATCGCTATTGAAATATGGTCTGATTTTAAAGCCTCTCGCATGCAAAAAATGCTCATCAAAGCTTCAGCCAATAAACTTCTGGCTGGCGAAAAAAAATTAACATTCAGTATTCCTGAAAGTTTTTTCCTCTGGAAAAGAAACCACAATAAAAGCTGGAACTTTATCTCCACGCCAATAGCTATTTCTTTGAACAATAAAAAATTGCCCTCTTTTACCGTTAAAGGCAATCGTCTCGAAAAAAATAGTACGAATGATAAAATATGGAATGTCGAAGGTTTATCTTTACCGGTCAATCTCATCAGCGGCATTATCCAGGATCAATTACCGAAGAAATTTAAAAGCTGGCTCGACCGGGCAAAGCCTCATGGCGTTTTAAACAATATCGGTGCTACCATCGCTTTTAACAAAAAACAAACTCGTTTTAATCTATATTTTGACCTGCACAAGTTTCATATTACACAAGTTGATAAATACCCCGGTTTTAAAAACATCAGTGGCCATGTCGCCATCAATAATAACAGTAATATTATTACACTCAACTCAAAAAATGGTGTGTTAAATTTATCTCCACTTTTCCGCTTCCCTTTACCGTTTAACAAACTCACTGCAACTTTAAAAATCATCAATCAACAGGGATTAAAAATTATCTGGGATAATTTCAAGTTTAAAAGTGATAACATCAATATCGATAGCATTGGAAAACTGGAATATCAAAAAGATGGTAAAGGTTATCTTGAAATATCTTCTAACCTCTACAAGGGGAATGCCAAATTTACTTCCCATTTTTTACCGGTTGGCATTATGTCTAAAAACGCTGTCAAATATCTTGATGAGAGCATAATTTCTGGGGAACTGCTGACGGCCAAAGCCATCGCTCGAGGATCGTTTAAAGAATTCCCTTACGTCAACGGCAATGGCATTTTTGATGTACAGGCAACCGTGGCAGATATCCGTTTTAAATTTTTACCCCATTGGCCGCAACTGAACAAACTAAAAGCCAGTCTTAGGTTTCATGGGGATAGTATGCTTATCGAAGCATCTGCTGGCGAAATTGAAGGTATCAATATAGATAGTGCCACAGCAGAAATACCGGCACTATCAAAAATTGACAACAATTTATTGCTGAACATCAAAGCAACCACTAATGGAAAAAGTGCTTTAGGAATGCTCTCCAAAACCACCTTGAAAAATATTTCAAAACAACTAGATTTCCTGCAATTTAGCAACAATAAAGGACCCGATTTAACCACAAAATTGTTTCTCGATATCCCACTTAATGGGAAAACAGCGGCTAAAGTCAGGGGAGATATTTCATTTGTTGATAGTCGCATTGCTATTAAACAGCCATACATCCCTTTGCAGAAAATTTATGGCAAGATTCTAATCTCAGAAAATGGTCTGACCCGGGGTGATTTACGCGGACAGATGTGGGGCCAACCGTTCAAACTGGATCTTTATAATAAAAATCCAGCTACTGGCATCATAACCGCCACTTTCAAAAGTAAAATTTCTTCGTTTGGTATTAATGCACTCTCAAATTTAAATTTTAATAACTATATAAAAGGTACTGCCGATATCAATGGACAGATAAAAATAGAACCTGCCAGCAACAACAAATCAAAACTCACGCAAATTAATATTCAGTCAAACCTGAATAATTTGTCTCTTTCATTTCCTGATCACTTGCTCAAAGAATCCCCAAAAAAATGGCCGTTGAATTTTTCTCTGGATATCTTTGAGAAAGATTTAAAAATAACCAGTCAGTTAG
>CAZKUH010000239.1:0-4487 GCA_964555895.1 uncultured Enterobacterales bacterium | reverse complement strand
ACCAATGAATCTCATTCACTACATAGTCGGCAATTTTTCAGCGATCTTGAGGCGTTATTCTTCAACAAAATTACATACTTGGTTACCAATAAAAGGAAATTACCGATAAATGTGCTTGTTTCACATGGATGAATTGATTAAATTGTATTTCTCTAGCTATTTTGAGATTTAGTTTCAATCGAGGATTGTATGCTCAATAATAAAAGTTTATCAATAACCACCATAAGTCGAAGTTTCCATCTGATACTGGTCTTGATGTTGACGAGTTTTTCTTTCACAAATGCACAGGCAGCGGCAATTTTTTCCAAAAAGGATCTGCTTCAAGCCGGACAATTACGGCAACAGGCGCTAAGGGATAATAGCGCATATCAAATCACCGAATCACTGACGACGGAAGTCGGTGCGAGATTGGCTGGCTCTAAGGGTAATGATTTGGCCGTGGCTTGGGCAGAGCGTAAACTAAAAGCGTTGGGTTTTGATAAAGTCTGGTTAGAACCTGTGAGTTATCCAAGCTGGATCCGTCATGCAGAAAAAGCCCGTATTGTCTCTCCCTTTCCGCAACCATTGCAGGTTACTGCGTTAGGATTTAGTGTGGCGACAGCAAAAGGCGGCATACAAGGCCCCATCATTCAATTTGATTCGGTGTCAGATCTGGAAAATGCAGATGCTGAGAAAGTGGCAGGGAAAATTGTTTTTATCAGTGAACGCATGAAACGTTCTCGTGATGGACATGGTTATGGTGTAACGGTTAAAGGCCGGGTTAATGGAGCAAGTATCGCCGCGACTAAGGGTGCCATAGCTCTGGTTATCCGTTCGGTGGGTACTGATAGCGAGAGATTGCCGCATACCGGTGTTATGCATTACCAAAAAGGTGTTAAGCGCATCCCGGCTGCTGCCCTTTCAAATCCTGATGCCGATCTGTTGTTGCGCGAATTACAAAGAAATCAACCCGTAATAATCAATCTGGATCTGCAGCTGGTAAAAGGTCCGGAGAAAGCCTCGTTTAATGTGATTGGCGAAATAACCGGGTCTTCAAAATCTGATGAGATTGTGGCCATTGGTGCCCATCTGGATTCGTGGGATCTTGCCACGGGAGCAATTGATGATGCCGCCGGCGTGGGTATTGTTACTGCCGCCGCATCCCTTATCGGCAAATTGCCCAAGCATCCGGCTCGAAGCATCAGGGTGATTTTATTTGCGAATGAAGAAATGGGTCTGTGGGGTGGCAAAGCCTATGCAAAAAAGCATGTTGGCGAAATTGGCCAATATTTAATTGCTGGGGAATCCGACTTCGGCGCAGGTTTAATTTATAAACTTGATGCCAGAGTGAAACCTGAGGCCTGGAAAGTCGTGCAAGCAATGGCGACCTTGTTGGCACCACTTGGTATTGAACTGGGCAAAAATCAGGGTCATGCGGGTCCCGACTTTTCGCCCTTTCAAGCAATGGGCTTACCGGCTTTTGATTTGAAACAAGATGGTACTCGGTATTTTGACTGGCATCATACGGCTAATGATACTTTTGACAAGATCGTGCCCCGCGAAATGGCACAAAATGTCGCTGCCTATGCCGTGATAGTTTACTTGAGCGCTGAATATGAAGGGAACTTCGGTTCGCCCTTACCGCAGCATTGAGCGCGTTTTGCAATCGCAGGAAATAATAATGAGAATGATTTGCATTTAGATTAAAGTTTGGCTATGATCTCTGCATAAATTTCACCTGGACATTTTGGGTGTTTTGATTAAATTTTTGGAGAGATACATGTTTAGAAAAAACACCCTAATCACTTTTTCAATAAGTTTGATGCTTGGGATGTCATCCCAACTACAGGCCTCCCAAGAAACGGATGAATTAAGGCGCTTAATTGAACAACAGCAGCAGCAACTTCGGGCTTTAAAAAAACGGCTGGATGAAAATGAGCAAAAAATAACGGCAACAGCGGAAGTGATCGAACAGAAGATCAGCACACCGACTAGCAATATACCAAGCAATGGCACAACCAGTTTAGGCGGTTACGGAGAGATCCATTACAGCAATAATACGGCTGCGGATCAAATTGATTTTCATCGTTTTGTACTTTTTGTTAACCATAAATTTAGCGATAAGTTAAGGTTTTACTCCGAACTGGAATTGGAACATGCCTTGAGTGCAAATGGTGAGCCGGGTGAAGTTGAGTTGGAGCAGGGTTTTATTGAATATGATGTGAATCAGAATGTCATTAGTAGAGCAGGACTCTTTTTGGTACCAGTCGGCATAATCAATGAAACTCATGAGCCGACGACTTTCTATGGCGTTGAAAGAAATCCGGTTGAAAACAATATTATTCCAACAACCTGGCGTGAGGGTGGAGTGAGTGTCAATTTCCGTTTCGCTGAAGGCTGGTCTTTAGATACCGCAGTAACCAGTGGTTTAAATGTACCGTTGACAGGGATTAATGCTTACAAAATTCGCAAAGGCAGAACCAATGTTGCTGAAGCAGCAGCAGAAAATTTAGCCTTCACCGGAAGACTAAAATTTACCGGTATAGCCGGTTTGGAATTTGCGGCAAGTTATCAATTCCAGGATGATATTACCCAGGGAAAAGAAGGCGTTTCGGCAAATTTATTCTCGGCCCATGCCATCTACCAAAACAATGCTTTCATGCTTAAAGCACTCTATGCCAGTTGGGATTTAAACAGTGTGCTAGCGGCTGCAAGCGGGCGAGACAAACAACGTGGTTACTATATCGAGCCATCGTACAAAATAAATGAGAAGTTAGGTGTTTTTGCGCGATTTAATCAGTGGGATAATGAAGCTGGTGATGCTATTGCCAGCAATAAAAAACAAACCACTATTGGCATGAATTATTGGCTACATCCCGATGTGGTGTTAAAAGCGGATTGGGATAATTTCTCAGGCGCGATAAAAGGGAATGGTTTTAATCTCGGAATGGGTTATCAATTTTAAAAAATGAAAAATGTAATTTACATTTATTTGATGATGTTATTTGTCTCCACAGCTGTTGCGCGGGGGGTCTACCAGCAGCCAGTAAATTTTGTCAATAACGCTTTCAATGGAGAAGTACCCAAAGTTAAATATTTTTGGTTGACGGGGAATAAAAATATAGAAGTAAAGAAAATACTCGGTCATGCCTATAATAAATTACGTATTAAATATTGGCGCAAGGCGGATGAGTTTGTCTGGATCCTTGATGAGATTGGCAAGGAAGAACCTATTACAGTTGGTATTATTATTAAAAATAATAGCATCAAAAAGTTACGCGTATTAGTTTATCGGGAATCAAGAGGTGAAGAAGTAAGACACAAATTTTTCACTGCTCAGTTTCAAAATGCAAAAATAAACAAAAAAGGCAAGCTGGATCGTTCTATAGATGGCATTACAGGTGCTACATTATCAGTTCGCGCACTAACTCGTTTATCAAGACTTGCGCTATATCTATCATCACAACTTGTCAAATAGAAAATTGTTCACAAGTATTAAGTTAATAAAATAAATGCGAAAAAAAATATTTAAATATCTGAGGAAATGGCATGGCCGTATAGGGCTTATGTTGTCTACATTTATTTTGTTATTGGCAGTGACAGGGGTTTTATTAAATCATAGCGACGACTGGAAATTATCCAGTTACTATCTCAATTCTCCTTGGTTACTTGCTATTTATGGAATTAAAGGACCAGTAGATATCACACTCTATCAAATAAGGCATAAAGCAATTTTTACTGCGGATGACCAATTATGGTTTGATGATAAATTAATTCAAAAAGATAGCACCAGTTTAAAAGCAGTTACTTTTTATCATGGAATATATATTGTTTTTTTGGAGAATGAATTTTTATTGCTGAGCGAGAATGGAGAACTTATTGATAAAGTTGTAAAACCTGAGAGTCTTCCAAAAGATATCCTGGCATTGGCTGTGGATGAAAAGAATATTTATACTAAAACGACCAAAGGAATTTTTTATAGCAATGAAGCGCTTTTGAATTGGCATCCTGAGCAAAATAAGCTTGAAACTTTGTGGTCAAAACCGCAAGAATTGTCGCAAAATATCAAGACAGCTATCACGAATAAATATCGTTCTCACATTATCACTTGGGAAAGATTCATTCAGGATGTGCACAGTGGCAGAATTTTACAAAGACTAGGTAAGTGGCTGATGGACATTGTCGCTTTCCTATTCATTGTTTTAGCTGTAAGCGGGATCTATATGTGGGGAAGGAAGAAGAAAAAATAGTTGGGTTGAAGGATTATTGTTGAGCAAGTTCAGGTTTGTGGTTATGAGTAAAAACTAGTTTCACCTGAAGACCAGGTTCTAGATTTTCAAGTGAAAGTAAAATATTTAATCGCTTACAAACGGCTACAACTAGGCTGAGCCCCAACCCCGTTCCTGGCAGTGTTCTGCTATTATCTGAACGGAAAAATCGATTGAAAACCCGTGTCATATCTTTAGCAGGAATGCCGCAGCCATTATCGGATATTATCAAAATATATT
>CAZKUH010000238.1:0-4499 GCA_964555895.1 uncultured Enterobacterales bacterium | reverse complement strand
GCATATAAGCCAGTGGAGCAACTTCAATAACATTACGTTCAATAAATTTTGCTACTTTTTCAAACCCCAGCATTTCGTAAAGTGCATCATAAAGCGGGCGTAAATAGGGATCGACTTTTTGTGTTAAATCGCCTGGTAAAAAACCGAGTCGTTCCCCTGCCTCAACCGCAGGTCTGGTCAAAACGATACGCCTCACTTCCTGGCGCTCCAGTGCGTCCACCGCACAAGCGACCGCAAGATAAGTTTTTCCTGTGCCTGCTGGCCCAACCCCGAAACAGATATCATTCCGTTGTATTTGTGAGACATATTGTTGTTGATGTTTTCCTCTGGGTCGTATGAGTCCACGTTTGGTTTTAATAACAATTTGCGTGCTGGCAAATTGTTGTTCAGATTTCTCCATCTCAGCGAGCACCAGCTGGATCGCCACATGGACATGATCGCTTTTTAAGTCTGTGTTATTGACAGTTTCCTCATATAACTGCCGGATCATTTTTTCAACTTCGGTTATATATTTCATCTCACCAATAATACAAAATTGATTAGACCGATTATTAATTTCCACGCCCATTCGGCGTTCAATTAATCTGAGATTCTTATCCAGATGCCCACACAAAATAGACAACCTTTGATTATCTAACGGTGAAAATTTAAAATCTATTGTTTTGAGTTGACTCAAAATATATTGTCCTTAAGTGTTACACGAATGGGATTTGCTCAAATTAATTGATTAATTTACCCCGTAAGGAATTAACAAAAACAGCAGTAATTTCTACGTCGGCAAAACTTCCAATGAGGGTATGTGGCCCGGCAAAATTAACCACGCGATTATTTTCTGTACGTCCTTTGAGTTCCATAACATCCTTTTTCGAGGGGCCCTCAACCAACACTTTTTGCACTGTACCCACCATATCTCTAGCAATTTTTTGGGCTTGCTGATTTATCCGATGTTGTAGCATCGCCAATCTTTTTTTCTTCACTTCCATAGAAACATCATCGGGCATTTCAGCAGCGGGTGTTCCGGGTCGCCGGCTATAAATAAAACTGAAACTCAAATCATAATTCATATCTGCAATCAGCTGCATTGTTGCTGCAAAATCAGCATCTGTTTCACCCGGGAAACCCACGATAAAATCTGATGACAGACAAATATCAGGACGTACCTTACGCAAGTGCCGTATTTTGGACTTATATTCAAGTACCGTATGTCCACGCTTCATCAATGCCAAAATCCTGTCTGAACCACTTTGCACTGGCAGGTGCAAATGACTGACCAGTTCTGGCACCTCGGCATAGACATTTATTAAGTTATCTGTAAATTCAATAGGGTGAGACGTGGTGTAGCGAATACGATCAATACCGTCTACTGCGGCTACTAATGCAATAAGTTCAGCTAAATCGGCCTGTTGATTTTCAAACGTTTTACCCCGGAAAGCATTAACATTCTGGCCTAACAGATTGACTTCTCGTACACCCTGCTGCGCTAATTCATAAACTTCTTCGATAATGTCGTCAACCGGGCGACTGACCTCTTCCCCCCGGGTGTAGGGAACAACACAAAAAGTGCAATATTTACTACAACCCTCCATTATAGATACAAAGGCTGACGGGCCATCGGCTTTAGGTTCTGGGAGTCGATCAAATTTCTCTATTTCCGGGAAGGAAACGTCAACCACAGGTATATGCTCAGCGACATGCTGATTGATCATCTCAGGCAGCCGATGCAGTGTTTGTGGCCCAAAAATAAGGTCCACATAAGGGGCTCTTTGACGAATCGCTTCCCCTTCCTGACTAGCCACACAACCACCAACTCCGATCACTAAAGCTGGATTTTTTTCTTTGAGTGGCCGCCATTGACCGAGCTGGGAAAATACCTTCTCTTGCGCTTTTTCTCTGATGGAACAAGTATTCAGCAGCAAAAAGTCCGCATCGGCAGGCACTTCTGTTAATTCAAGCGCATGCGTGGTTTTAAGCAGATCAGCCATTCGCGATGAATCATATTCATTCATCTGACAGCCCCAGGTTTTAATAAACAGCTTTTTAGCCATAGCAGGTGACAATTATTGATTAAATGGGTCGCTATTATATCATTTTTGAGGACTTGTGAAATAATCCTCGACTATAAATTAGCCTTTAAAAAGGCTGCGAAAAGCTAATCATCCGGTATTTTTCGAATATCCTCCACAGTAGAACTCAATTCTTTCAGTTCTTTACTATCGAGTAATTCTGTTGCCGTGCGCTCTGCCGCCCTTCTAAAAAGTTCAATAGAAGCTTCTCTCAAACCTTTTCTTATCACGGCGAGCTTTTTATCATCAGCATCATCTGAATAAGGGATTTCATTCAGATCATTCAACAATGCCTTCGCCTGATGATATATCCATTTTCTCATTTGAGGGGATGACATAAACACCTCCACTTGATGTTTCTTTATTATAGATAATAATACATTTTCGGCCATCTAGCTGATGATTATACCACTTGGTGACAATTTTTAAGGATACATGGACTAAATATAGCCGTTGAAAGAGGTAATTTGGTGTCTTTAATCCAGAGAGTGGCTGAGATAGGAATTGTTTTAGTTATTGTGTATCATTATCATTGAGCGATACCTACCTCAACTTTCAAGGAGTTTTGTCTAATGAAGCAGATTAAATATTATGTTTTACTCAGCACGCTTTTAATTTCAAGCAAAATGTTGTTTGCCCTTGAATTAAATCGTGATGCTTCACACATCAGTTTTATGTCGGTTAAAAAAGAAACCGTTGCTGAATTTAATTATTTTAAAAATTTTAATATCGTGCTATCTGATAATGGTGCATTCACCCTGACCATCGATTTAACTTCTGTGGATACCAGCATCCCTGTGCGTGATCATCGATTACGGACTTTTGTTTTTGAAACTATTCGGTTTCCCAACGTTCGTTTTCAAGGTCAGCTTTCTCCAGCTATCTATAAAAATCTTAAACCAGGGCAATATGTTAACACGCAGATTAGTGGGCGGCTTTATTTTCATGGCATACAAAAAACAATCACGCTATCAGTTAAAATCATTAAACTTGCTGATGGCCAACTCAATGTTTCCAGCACGCAACCCTACCTGTTAAATTCCAATAATTTCAGGTTGAAAAAGGGTATAGAGAAACTTAAAACCCTGGCTAAACTAAATGCTATAAATGCCGTAGTACCCGTATCGTTTAATTTATATTTCAGGAAATAACTGATTGTTGCTGATTTATTCTTTTGTCAGAGCGATTAAAGCTGAAACCGCACCAGCAAGTTCCGGATCGCGATCATTGGCAATATCGACTTGCCTCCGGTTTATTTCAATATCGGGAATAACTTTGTAGGCTTTTTCTGCATTTTGTATTTTTGCCACGGGGACCATGAGCTGTAACCCGGTATTGGGCAGAGTCAGTAAGACCGGGTAACCAAACTGGATGCCCACCAGACTGCCGACATCTTCACCAACAATAATACCGCGTTTGGTTTGCTGTATATAATCTACAAAAAATGCACAAGCCGAAAAACAATGTCCGTTCGCAATAACCGCCAAGGCTCCCTGATATCTATGCGCTGTAGGCTGCACAGGTTGTGGTTGTAGTTGCTGTTCGACTACATCGCCTTCACCACCAAACAATAAGCTCCAGTTCCAACCACTCAAGTATTCAAGAGGGAGCCAGGAGAATTTCGAACCCAGCTTATCTTTTTTTGCCTGCTTAATTCTTTTTCGATTTAAACTGCGAAATTCATCACTATTTTTCAAGGTTATTTTTTT
This sequence comes from uncultured Enterobacterales bacterium, assembly GCA_964555895.1. Lineage (GTDB taxonomy): Bacteria > Pseudomonadota > Gammaproteobacteria > Enterobacterales > DRNA01. The sequence continues at coordinate 727 of CAZKUH010000238.1, read as the reverse complement.
TGCCCACTGTACAGATTTATTTTCCATAAAAGATAAAAGCGTTAATACATTCTCGCTAATTCCTCCCGAGTTATAACGTAAATCAATAACCAGCTTATCAATGCCTCTTTTTTCCAATGATGCGAATATTATTGCCAGGTCTTCTCTAAATATCTCAGGAGGAGATTCAAAATCCATCAGCCACAAAATGGCTATACCGTTCTCAAGATAACTGATGCCATAAGGTTTAGATGAGAATGGATGGTCCATGGATTTATTTTCTAAATCCGCAATTTTATTATTATTTCGGTATATTGATTGCGTTTTTAAATATCCCATACTCCAGGCAATTTTAAATGGTGGTTTTAACCCCAGTTCCCGGGTCAGTAATTGTGCAAATTTTACTTGTATGAGCCGTCTTTGACCTGCCGCTGTTTCTTTCGCTACAAAACGAGACATATTTTGAATTATTTCGGCAATAGGTAAGCCGTTAATTGCAATAATTCTAGCCCCTGCCGGTATTAATTCTTTATTGCTCATATCCTTGGCAACAAAAACACCACTCTCTTCGAATAACACCAATAATGGAAACGAATTATCATAAAAACCATCAGAATGAGAAAGTGTTTGCGGATAAATCAAACGGCTGTGTGTCTCGCCTAGAGCAGCAATAAGCGGGGCAAAATCTCGGAATACGCCCAGCCGGTTCTGCAACCAGAAATCATTATCCGTTACATTTTGAAGCTGT
>CAZKUH010000237.1:0-4508 GCA_964555895.1 uncultured Enterobacterales bacterium | reverse complement strand
TAATTTTCCCAGAGAGCATTCTCTTTATGTTTCAGAAATTTGCGCTGAAGATGGTACCGATGAATTTGGTTTGCCCAGTAAAAGACATGAAGCCTGTCTGGCCACCATGTTGTGGCTGGCGAATCATGGACTGATGACCTTCGGACAAACCGCAAAGAATGCTGGTGTTGAGCAAGCAGTGTTAACCCTGAAAGGTCTCCAAACATTACTTTCAGCAGACGACCGTAAACTTTGTAGAATTGATGTAATCAGATCAGCATTACAATCAGCATCTTCTTCACAAATTGAACAAGCAATGAATGAATTATTTTTATCTGTACCCATAAATTAAAGCAAGATCATGGACTTTCATATTCTGAATGTAACGGCAAACCGACTGGATGAATTCAGTCTCAGTATCACTTTGGATCTACACCCCAACATCTGGGAAAAATTTGTGCGGCGGGTTCCCTCAGGGAAACTCACCTTTATCGGTTATGAACAACAGTGGTACGCCGACGCCGATTATAAACCGGCTTGTAAAACTATCATCAATATTCTTTTTGAAATAAGTTATGACCGCGCTTATCGACATTTACAGCCTAAAGAATAATTTTTTCGATAAGCACAGTCCATTTATCTCAACAGTGGCTCCGAGCCAATGCCACAACCAATAATACTTCGCATCGCACTTTCGATAGAAATATTTTCCAGTTCATTAACATTATCCGCAGGCAAATGGTAAATCAATCCACTGGTAGGGTTAGGTCCCGTGGGTACAAAAACTGTGACAAAACCATTCTCATGCCTGGCGGTAACAAAACATGTCACCAGCGTCTCACTTTTAAATAATTTTGCCAGAGCAACTGACTTGAAAGGTGAACTTTTACCATCAGTCTGGATAAATTGATTCACGGTTTCTTTGATAATTTTATAACCAGGAATTAATTTTAATAATTTATTATCAATCAAATGTTGAATATATTTTCCAAACCTAGTTTTGATCATCATGCCAATGATAAAACAGCCAAAGATGATCACAACGATCACAAGAATATTGGCTACCATTTCTCTTAAACCCGATTGAGAAACCAGCGCGTTGGAGAGGGGGGAGATCAAGCCTACAACAAAACCAAATAACCATTGAAGAAAAAATAAAGTGATGACCAAAGGCAAGAGCACAGCCAACCCACCCAGTAAGGTAGTATTTATAAACTGACTAAATTTTTTTAAACGTATTTTCATGGATTGTTCTCCCGAACGACTAAAACATTGGCAGGAAAAAAAAGAGCCTCTACAATGAGAGGCTCATGAAATCAAGAAAAGGTTTATTGCCAGTAAAATTTCTCCGGACGCCATTTACCGGATAACTCCTGCATGGTTTTAGCATCAAATAAACGACCATTGATCATTACTGCATAAACTTTGTCAGAATGATATATATCTTTAAGCGGATTGACATCCAAAATAACCAAGTCGGCCAATTTTCCTTTTTTTATAGAGCCTATTTCTGCTTCCATACCCAGGTATTTGGCACCAGCAATAGTCGCTGCCTTCAATACATCCATTGGTTTCATTCCGCCCTGCGCCAACATCCACATTTCCCAGTGAGCACCCAGTCCTTCTCTTTGTCCATGGGCACCAATATGAACTTCGACGCCTAGAGCAGCAAGCTCTGTTGCTACTTTAGCGTTTTGAAAATGATTATAATCTGCTTCTGGTGCAATCGTCCTTCTCACCGCTCTAGGGACTAGCACCGATGGAGGAACCCAATTAGAAAGAATCGGATGCTTCCAGACTTCGCTATGCTGATACCAGTAATTCTCACCCCAAATCCCACCATATCCGACAACCAATGTGGGGGTATATCCTACTTTGGTTTGAGACCATAATTGTTTTACGTCATCATAAATTCTCGCGACAGGAATAGAATGTTCTATGCCGGTATGTCCATCCACAATCATATTCATATTATGTTGAAATAATGAACCACCTTCTGGCATGACTTCTATTTTTTCTTCGCGTGCGGCCATTAAAATTTGCTGTCGCTGATCTCGACGTGGTTGATTGTAACTTTTAACAGAAAAAGCCCCGGCTGCTTTCATTCTTTTAACCTGACGTCGAGCATCCGCTAAATTATTCACTTCGGCAAAGATATTTGCTTTCGCACCGTATAAAATCATGCCTGTAGAATAAATTCTGGGTGCCACTATTTTACCGGCTTTAGCCATCTCGCTAGCCGCAAAAATTTCGCTGGTATCATTTGAGGGGTCATGAATCGTGGTCACTCCAAAAGCCAGACTCGCGAGATTTTTCCAGTTTTGTTGCGGTATAATTTCATTTTGCCCTTGCGCTCCATGCCAATGAACATCGATAATTCCAGGCATAATTGTTTTGCCCTGAAGATTGAAAACTTGAGCTTTTGCGGGAATTTTAATAGCCTTTGACGCGCCCACGGCTTGAATAATATTATCTTTAATAATAATCGTGCCGTCTTCAATGACCCTATCATTTTCTATGGTAATAATAGTGGCATGTGTCAACGCAATTGTGCCATGGGGTTTTGCAGTTTTATATTCGAATCCAATATCGACGGCGTTGTTAGCGTCAGGTTTGAACTTAGTCTGTTTCTGAAAAATTTTCTCAGAAATATCCTGATGATAAAGTTTTGACCCTAGTGACCAATAGAGTGTTTTGCTATCACCTGACCAATGAATATTTTCACCTGCATCCGTAGAAACTTTAACCACTGGCAGTGCGGCATTTTTAGCAGATAATTGAATAGCTTTAGCACTAGTTCTAAACGGTGATATGTAAGCATTAAAACCCTCGACAAAGGCTAACCATTGCCCATCGGGGGATAAAGAAAACTCAGATCCAAAATGAGTTTGTGCAACGATTTGTGACTTGCCTGTTTTTTCATCCCAAGCCAGCAAATTTGCTTTTCTGGTTTTTCCTCGCCCTTTGAATTGAGTCAAATAGAGTCTACCATCAACACCTGTTTGAATATTATCTCCGTTTACGGGTAATTTTCCAGGTTTAGACTTGCCTGAAACAGCGACCCGATATAGACCCTGTGCCATACTCCAGTTTGAAGATAACAGATAACCACCCCCAACTTTCTGATAATAAACTGTTTTACCATCGGCTGAGAATTTGGGCTGAAGATAATGACCCGGTTCTCTGGTTAGGGTTTTTTCATGTTTGCCATTAATAGAAATTATTTTTATTGAAGCTAACTTTTTATCACTCCAACTGACATAGGTAATCCACTTACCATCGGCTGAAATAGCAGGATAAAATGCTTCTTTATTTTTATCTTTTGTTAATAATTTTATTTTGCCGCTCTGCAAATTTTTAAGATAAATCTGCCCCAACGCCTGAAAAACCACCTTTTTCTTATTTGGCGTAACCGTGACCCAACGTAACATTTTGCTTGATTCTGTCGGGGAAAAAACTTTGTTTTTAAATCTTAACGCATTAGCTATTTTCCGCATATGGTTAACTTCAAAGGGAATGTTTTTAATCTTGGCGTTGGCAACATTGATCTGCTGGATCCGTCCACTCGCCCAAAAAATAATAGACTGACTATCAGGCATCCAGGACATATTTGGGTATACACCGTGAATAGCCCAGGTTTCCTGCATGTCTCTATCAAGGCAATCGCAGAGCATTTTTTCTACACCTGATGTTAAATTTTTAACAAAAAGTGCCGTTTTATTTCTTACCCTTTTCACATACGCCAAAGATTTCCCATCAGGTGAAGGCGTCGGACGAACAGAACCACCCGGCTCTTGAATAACATCAATTATTTCACCAGATTGTGTATCCAGACGTTTAATACCGTAAATTATTCCATTTGAATCTTTACTATATTCAAATACCTTTCCAGGCGTGATGTCCTGACTAAAATAAACATAGCGACCATCAGCGGAAAAAGCCGGTTCCCCTAAATCTTTTTGTTTAGTGGGTGCTTCATTCATTCGCACACCACTACCACCGTCGATGCTGTAAAGCCAAAGTTCTCCGGCGCCCAAAGAGCGGGTCGAAGTAAAATGTTTACGGGCAACAATAAAGCGTCCATCAGGAGACCAAGCGGGATTATTGAGCAATCTGAATTTTTCTTTAGTCACTTGTTTTTGATTTTTGCCCGCCAGATCCATGAGCCAGATATTATCTCCACCATCTTGATCTGAAGTGAAAACAATTGATTTTCCATCGGGACTAAATCGGGGTTGCATCTCCCAACTGATGGTCGAAGTTAAAGCTTTCGCCTTGCCACCTTTGATCGGTAGTAAATAAATATCACCGAGCAGATCAAAAACGATTGTTTTGCCATCAGGACTGACATCGACACTCATCCAAGTGCCAGTATTCACATTCAAAGGGATCTCATGGGTTGGGTATGGTGGATTATTCACCTGCCACTTTTCTTCCTGGGCTTTATTTTCATCGCGTTGTTTTGCCGCTTGCAGCGTCGAACTTGCAGCTAAAATGACAAATAATGAAACGAAAGCGAGCACTAATAA
>CAZKUH010000236.1:0-4524 GCA_964555895.1 uncultured Enterobacterales bacterium | reverse complement strand
TCATATATTAACTAGAGATCTACAGTTTAGAAATATTGATATATTTTTTTTTTTCTCACAGAAGACAACATACGAGATAGCTTAAGGTGAATGGAGTTCAGACGTGTGCTCTTCCGATCTGACAAATAACAACACAACTTTGACACAGCTGCTTTCTTTTGCAAGTCTGCAACAAAAATATCATATCCCTTTTAAGAATTTCACCATGGTAAATACCACCCAGGGTTTGTCATTTTTAAAGCAACAAGACGCAGACTTATGGCTGTCCATTCGTTATGGTAAAATTTTTAAAAAACCCGCTATTGCGCTACCCAGGAAAGGCATCATTAACCTGCATTCAGGGATTTTGCCCGATTACCGTGGCGTAATGGCAACTTTCAGGGCGATGTTAAATGGTGACTCACATATTGGTTGCTCCTTGCACTTTATTGATGATGATAATATCGATCAAGGTCGAATTATTTCCCGGACAAAAATACTTTTGCAAAAGAACCACAGTTATTTATGGAACCTGATTAATTTATATACGGAAGGTTGTCAACTACTGATCGATGCTGTAGAAACGCTAGCCAATAACAATGAAATTTTCTTCATCAAAAATCGGGATGGAAATAAACTTCAAGGCCGATATTTTAGTTTTCCAACACCACAGGATTTATGTCAATTTGCAGAACTATCCTATCAACTTTTTGATGAGCTGGAAATAACCAAGCTTTGCCATTCATTTAAGGCGGTAGAAAACCCATAGGAGTTAATTAATTTGGCTTTGTTAATTGTATCACAACAGAAAGATCCCAAGCCCTGGAGAGATGCATTGGCAGGACTTGATGGCAATATTGAGCTTCGCATCTGGCCTGAAATTGGCGATCCTGAGGACATTACTTTTGTATTGAGTTGGCTCCACCCAAGCGGTATATTCAGGCAATTTAAAAACCTGCTTACCATCTCATCCATGGGTGCAGGGGTCGATCATTTATTGGCTGATGAAAGTATTGCTCCCACCATTAAAATCTGTCGGTTGGTTGATATTAACCTGGCCAAATCAATGGCTGAATATTTGCTTGCTGCGGTAACTTCAATTCAACAAAACTTTTTAAGTTTCCACCGCCATCAAATTCAGCAACAATGGCAACCTCAACCAGCCGTTGCACAAACAACCATTGGTATTATGGGGCTTGGGCAATTGGGCGGCTTCGCAGCAAAATATTTGCAGCAAGTGGGATTTTCAATATCAGGTTGGTCGCGCAGGCCCCGGCAGATAGATAAAATTGTATGCTTTGCTGGTATGACAGCGTTCGGTGATTTTTTGAAATCCAGCAATATTTTAATTTGTTTGCTACCACTGACAATGAAAACCCGAAACATCCTTAATAAGCAAACTTTTGCGATGTTGCCCCAGGCTGCTCATTTAATTAATGTGGCTCGTGGACAACATTTAAATGAACAAGATCTACTCGATGCTCTGGACGATGGTCAGATTAACAGCGCCACTCTGGATGTTTTCAAGCAAGAGCCTTTACCAGAAAACCACCCTTTTTGGCGACATGAAAATATCTTCATTACGCCCCATATATCCAGTATTTCTAACCCGGATTCACTTGCGCCCCAAATCATCGAAAACTATTATCGTAGCCAAAAAGGTGAGCCGCTCTTGCATATTGTCAATCGTGCAGCTGGTTACTGAGGCTAACTTAACCCGCCTGTTGTTTTATCGACGCGAGGTAACTGTCATCACTATCGTAAGAATCTTCAATTTTTGACTGAAAACGATGCCGATAATCTTGCCACCAGGCATAAGCTTCGCTTTCAGATAACAGCCGTATCAGTTCTAAATCGAGAATGCCAGAAGATATCTTCTGGAGTGAATAAGGTAAAATATTCAGTACTTTCATGATAAAAATTGACTCCTTCGGTCTTCTTTTGCTCAACCTTCATTTCCGCACAAAACTTTATTTAGCTAATATTGGCGACATCATTGACAGTTAAGGTTAAAATACAGGCTTATTTTTATCTCTGACAACCATTATTATAGCTGCTAATGCCAGATTATGCCTGTTTTTAAACACCCATTATTTATTCATGAATACATCGAAAAATATAGCCTTCGACACCCGCACAATACCGCAATCTGGTTCAAAGATAAACCGGTAAATTATGACAAATTTTGGTCAAATTGTATCTCAACAGCAAGGTTTTTAAGGCAAAAGGGAATGAAACCGCGAGATCGCATCGCGATTTATTTACCCAAAACGCCAGAAAATTTATACGCCATGTTTGCGGTGCTGCTTTCGGGTGCAGTATTGGTTCCTGTTAATCCTTTGTTAAAACCGGCGCAAGTTGCTTATATTCTCAAACATAGTGGCAGTAAATTACTGGTGACCTCCAGGCAAAGGGCCAGCCAACTCGATAACCAGCTTGAGGATTGTTATGATCTTCAACAGATTGTGTGGGTAGATGAGATTACAACTGCTGGCATTTCAACCCAACAACAATCCAAAGATCCCCAGTTAAAATTTCCGCAGCTAAAACATCACGACCTTGCCGTTATCTTGTATACCTCTGGTAGCACAGGCAACCCCAAAGGGGTCATGATTAGTCAGAGCAATCTAATTGCCGGGGCTAGTGCTGTGAGTGGATATCTGGCACTTGGGCAAAGTGATCGCTTGCTTGCGGTATTACCTTTTAGTTTTGATTATGGTCTTAATCAAATTACCTCGGCAATATTTGTGGGTGCTTCGGTGGCATTGCTGGATTATTTATTGCCCAATGATGTCGTTAAGGCCGTGGCAAAATATCAGATAACCGGTCTGGCAGCGGTGCCACCTCTTTGGCAGCAATTAGCAGCATTGAGCTGGCCGCAAGTTGCCAGAAATTCACTCCGTTATTTTACCAGCAGCGGTGGTAGCCTACCACAAAACACACTGCATCAGTTGCGCCAGCAGTTTCCTTTGGCTAAACCTTTTTTGATGTATGGTCTCACCGAGGCTTTTCGTTCCAGTTATCTTGACCCAGAACAAATCGACATCAGACCAGATTCCATGGGGAAGGCTGTTCCTGGCGAGGCAATATTTGTCGTTAATAGCCATGGCGAACTTTGCCAAGCGGAAGAAGAAGGTGAGCTGGTCCATGTTGGTAAACTGGTTTCCCAAGGTTACTGGCAAGATAAAGAAAAGACTGAGAAGCGATTTAAACCCGTAAAATTTTCAAATAATGCCATTGGTGTCTGGTCAGGGGATAAAGTGAAAATGGATGAATCAGGGTTCTTATATTTCATCAGTCGCATGGATGACATGATTAAAACTTCCGGTTATCGCGTCAGTCCCAATGAAATAGAAGCGCAGATATTAACCCTGAGCGGAGTCAAAGAAGCGGTGGCCTTGGCTGCACCTCATCCAACTTTAGGTGATGGCATCGTGTTACTGGTTGTGACGGGAACTGAGATTTCTGCTACAGACAGCATAAAAAAATATTGTCAACAGCGTCTGGCAAATTATATGGTGCCACAGCATATTGAAATTATTGATACAATGCCCCGTAACAATAACGCTAAAATTGATCGGGCATTGCTCAAAAGAGCGTATCAAAACGTTTTTCGGGAAAATAGCGGCAATGAATAACAATCAAAAATTTTGAGGCTTGAGATATGAATGCCGTCCAGGGTAACGACACCCATGTTGCGCAAAACAGATTCAGCCAAAGTGGCAGAGAATTACTCGTGGGTAATAAACGCGTTTCATTACTAGCAGAAAAATTAGGGCAAACGCCATTTTATGTTTACGATAGGCAAATTATCACAGAGCAAATTGCTAACTTTCGCCAACATATGCCACCTCAAATAGAACTGCATTACGCAATAAAAGCCAACCCGATGCAGTCGTTAGTGAACTATTTGCAAAGCGGTGTGGATGGCTTTGATGTTGCCTCATCCGGTGAATTAAATGTGGCGCTTAAAGCTGGTATGTTGCCAGAGAATATTAGTTTTGCCGGTCCGGGGAAAAGCGATGCGGAATTGTTGCAAGCTGTCCAGGCAAAGGTTGTTATTAATTGTGAATCTGAGAATGAATTGAGACGAATTGCCATTATTGCCGAAAAAATGCAGTTGACGGCAGCTGTTGCCATCCGCGTTAATCCAGACTTCACTTTGAAAACCTCAGGTATGAAAATGGGTGGTGGCGCGCAACAATTTGGTATCGACGCAGAAAAAGTGCCTGATATTCTACTTAATTTTTCTGCAGAAAATGTTCAGTTTGCAGGATTCCATATATTTAGCGGATCGCAAAATTTGCATGCAGAAGCGATTATTGATTGTCAAAATAAAACCCTCGATCTGGCTTTAGAGTTGTCAAGGTACGCACCCACCCCACCCGCTTTTTTTAATATTGGCGGTGGCTTTGGCATTCCTTATTTTGCCAAAGAAAAAGAACTTGAACTTGCAACCATTGGGGCCAGTCTTCAAGCAAGACTCACCGCACTTAAACACAGTTTGCCTGCCTGCAAAATTATTATTGAATTAGGCCGGTTTCT
>CAZKUH010000235.1:0-4529 GCA_964555895.1 uncultured Enterobacterales bacterium | reverse complement strand
ATATGGAATTGTTGTTGCAAAGATGCCAGCGGATCTTGTGCATCCATTTTTTTTGCGAAAGTGAGATTGTTTTCAAAAAGACTGGGATCATTTAACGTTGTTTGCTGTGCTGACATTTTGGGTTAGTCCTGATTAACATTGCTACGATTTATTTCCGATAATTTATATAATATCGGGTTACTGGGAATGGCATCAGTTTTCCAGCGAGGATGCTGGATATCCAATAAATACTGTCCATCCACAATGGTATTATCGACGTAAATCATTTCGGTAATGGTTTTGTGTTGATGATAACTTTTTTTCAAGGTTTTACTACCTTTTTCAATATTCCAGAATGTGCGGTGATTGCTGAGTAAACCATCATCATACATGCGATCAACCGATGGAAAATCGACCAGCAGATGCTCAACGCCGAGTGAGTGCAAAAATTGCATGGCTTCTGAGGTAAAAAACACCGCCAGGCCATCAGTTTTATATTGCCTAAATTGTTTTTCTTTTTTATTTGGCAGTGTGCGAATAATCAGTGCTTGTAAAAATTCATTGGTTGCATATTTTCCCATGTCACCGAGGTGGTGTTGCAGAGATTCCATGGTAATAACCTGATCGGTCGGCTGTAAATCTGGCGTGTAATTTTCAGTTGTAGCTGTTGAAGGTGTTGCTGATAGCGTGATTAAAGTTGCTGCTTTGAAGGTGTTTTCCAGGCAATCAATCAAGGGAGTTTTATGATGCAGTACATGACCGATAGATTCGGTATGGGTGCCGACACAATGTGGTACCAGGGAAATTATTTCACAGTTACAACTGCTGCCTTGTTGCGTGTCACCAGTAAAGTTACCGATAATCAGCGGATTTGAGGATGCTTTAGGTGAACCGAAATGATTGGGCTGCTCACCATGAAAGTCGAGGACAATAGCAAGGGATGTGGCCGAAGTTAAATCCAGCTGAAATTCTTTTTCATTGATGGTTATTTTCACTAGCATAGCGTTAACCTGGTTTAGCCATCACCTCGCCACATTGATTGCAGGTTCGGTTATTTACTTCACTAAAAAATTGATCGAAAATGGGTGGTAAATCCTTTTCAATATTTTGCAGGTGAAAAGATTGATGAAAGAGTTTATGGTGGCAATTATCGCAAAACCACATCAGAGCATCATCTTCATCGGCTTGACGTTTTTGCTCAATTACCAGACCAATAGAGTTGGCAGCACGTTGAGGTGAATGTGGTAGTTTCGGTGGTAACAAGAATATTTCTCCGGCTTTAATGGGGATATCTTTGGGACAACCTTTTTCAAAAACCCGTAAATTCATCTCGCCTTCAAGTTGATAAAAAAACTCCGGGCCTTCATTGTAATGATAATCCTTCCTCTGGTTAGGGCCGCCAACCACCATCACAATAAAATCGCCTTCATGAAAAACTTGTTTATTACCCACCGGCGGCTTAAAAAGATGACGATGTTCTTCAATCCACTGCTGGAAATTAAAAGGCATAACATACTTTGTGGCGGGATTAGACATGATAGTCTCCTGAATAATTACGGCCCCTGACGTGGGCGATACATTTAACTTCAATAGCTATTGGTGTTGGTAACGCATTAACCTCCACGGTGGTACGACAGGGTTGATTTTCGCTAAAATAACTGGCATATATTTTATTAAAAGTTGCGAAATCATCATTCATGTTGGTGAGATAAACGGTGATATCGACCAATTGTTCCCAGTTTGCACCGCAGGCTTCGAGAATTAATTTAACGTTTTTAAAAACACTGTGGCATTGTGCTCCAATATCGTAATGAATGATATGACCCTCTTTATCAAGCGTCACTCCGGGAATAGTGCGACTATTTTTTGTTCGAGGCCCGATGCCGGATAAGAACAATAACTCACCCACCTGACGGGCATGAGGATAGGAACCCACGGGTTCAGGAGCCTGCTCGGCATGGTAATGTTGGTTATTCATGATAATTCTCTTTTAGTCATACGTGCAATTTTGTAACGCTTAAAACCTGATTTAGTATTTGATACAAACATTTTTTGTTTCGGTAAAAAACCTGAGTGCTGCAAAACCACCTTCTCTCCCCACTCCTGAATTTTTTACCCCGCCAAAAGGGGTGCGAAGATCCCTTAACATCCAACAATTAATCCAGATAATACCGGCTTCCAATTTTTCTGCTAGTCGATGACAGCGGCTAATATCCTGACTCCAGAGTGAAAAAGCCAGACCGTAATCGGTGGCATTTGCAATTTCTATGGCTTGAAGTTCATCATCAAAGGGAATAATTGTGGCAACTGGTCCAAAAATTTCTTGCTGGTTGGTGGTGCAAGCGGGGTCGAGTCCTTCGATCAGGGTCGGGGCATAAAAATAACCATTTTGACAGCGACCATTGAGCTTAATTTGTTTTCCGCCGGTGAGTATTTTTCCACCTTCAAGTTTGGCTAATTCAACGCTGGCTATAATTTTCTGCAAATGTGCCTCTGACACCAAAGCACCTTGTTTTGAGCCATCGTTTAAGGGATCTCCCACTGTCAATTGCTGGATTTTTTTAATAAGTGCGGTTTTAAATTGCTCATAAATGGATTGTTGCACTAAAATTCTTGAAGCACATAAACAAATTTGACCCTGATTGACAAAAGCGGCGCGAGTGACTTCATTGAGCGTATTTTCCCAATCACAGTCTGCGAAAACGATAGTGGCATTTTTACCACCGAGTTCGAGAGACAGCTTTTTAAACATGGGTGCGGCCAATGCCGCGATCTGTTGGCCGGTCACCGTACCACCGGTAAATGAAATGGCTTTAACTTCAGGATGTTCCACAATGGCTTTACCTATAGTGTTGCCAGTGCCTTGTAAAATATTAAGTACCCCCGCTGGAAGATGCGCTTGTTGGCATATTTTACTCAATAAATAACTGGTGTAGGGCGTGACTTCGGAGGGCTTTGCGATAACACAATTGCCTGCAGCTAGGGCAGGGGCTATTTTCCAAGTAAACAAATATAACGGCAAATTCCAAGGTGAAATACAACCGACAATACCGTGAGGATGGCGTAAGGTATAATTGATGGCTGGTGTATTCATGGCATAGGATTCTGTATTAAACTGCGTGATAGCTTGGGCAAAATATTTAAAATTTGCCGCAGCTCGGGGAATATCGACCGCTTTAGACAACCACAGCGGTTTACCGGTATCTTCGGTTTCAGCTAATGAGAATTCTTCAATATTATCCAGGATTAGTGCGCTAATTTTTAACAGATAGTCTGCACGTTCATCTGCACTTAGCGCTGACCAGTGTGATTTTACTTGGGTTGCAGCAGCAATCGCTAACTCAAGATCGGCATCAGTGGATTGTGGAATTTGTGCAAAAATCGTGGCCGTGGCAGGATTGATATCATCAAGGTACTGGCCAGCTTGAGGTGGTATCAGCACTCCATCAATATAGTTGGCAATTTGAATCATTTATCTACTCCTTCCGCTATGCCTTTTTCAGGGTAAATTATAAGCAGCCGGTACGTCCACCATCAACCGGTAAATTAATCCCGGAAATATAGGCAGCAGCGGGTGAAACCAGAAAGCCTACGGCATTGGCAAACTCTTCGGGTTCTGCAAATCGCCGCAAGGGGATCTGTAATTTTTCATTTTCTGCAGCTTCTTCCGGGCTGATGCCGAGTTTTACTGCCCGACCTTTAAAAATATTTGCGAGGCGAGTGGTCTTGGTGGCACCGGGTAGCACGTTGTTGACGGTAATGCCAAAGGGGCCTAATTCATTGGCCAGAGTTTTGCCCCAGTTTGCCACTGCGCCACGCACAGTATTTGAAACACCGAGACCCTTTAATGGTTGTTTTACCGAGGTTGAAATTACATTAATTATCCGGCCATAATTTGCAGCCTTCATCGCTGGAAGTAAAGCCTGAACAATATTTTGTGCATTAATTAAATGTTGATTAAATGCACTGACGAATTCAGCTACTGTCGCAGTATTGGCTGGTCCCGGTGGCGGCCCGCCGGTATTATTAATGAGGATTTCGGCTGTACCGCCATTACCCACAAAATTGGTTATTGCTGTTTTGACAGCAACAATATCTGAAAAATCCGCCACCAGTATCTGATGTTGTTGGCCCTGAGTGCGACTGAGAGTACGTTTTACTTCTTCAAGACTTTGTGGATTACGCGCAAGCAATACAATTGAGGCGCCCTGTGCCGATAATTGCTCCGCGATTGCCCGCCCGATCCCTTGAGAACTTCCGCATACAACTGCTGTTTTACCTTGTAAATCTAAATTCATGTGATATTCCTATTTTTATCTCCACAGCTTGCAGGGTATTCCTGTAGCTGCTTTTAAGATCCTTCGACTGCTCTCTCAGGATGACAGCGTTTTTCAAAATCATTGTCATATAAAGGAGCCGTCTCCTTTATTGTCATATCCTGACCGTAGCGACAGCGCAGTGGAAGGATCTTGCTCTTACTAGAACCACCGGCCTCAGCACTGAGGATGCAGTAAAGTTGTTTTGTTTTGGCCTTCAAGATCCTTCGATAA
>CAZKUH010000234.1:0-4540 GCA_964555895.1 uncultured Enterobacterales bacterium | reverse complement strand
AAACAACTTCTATCAATTTGTCATTTCGAATATAGGCTGACGCCAAGGTCTCGTAAGCTGAAGAATTAGGTTTAACTGCATGCTCAAGCCATTTTAACGAGTATTTCAGCATATTCTTGTAGTCTTCCACCGCATTGAACAACTGTCCAGCTCTGAGCAGCATGTTTTGTTCAGCCCGGTAGGGTAATTGTTTTAAATCAATCGATTTGATTAATAAATCAACCGATTTTTTATAATTACCTTTTGCAGCATAAACATAACTGCTAATTTGATATATCTGCGCCAATGCATAAGGTTTATCTTTGTACTTGGATTCCATTGGTCCTAATACTTCCAAAGCCTCGGTATACTTTTCGTTACCCATCATTTCCTGGGCTCTGGTCAATCGCTTAACAAACAAGGGAGAATTAGCCCTGACACGCCTTTTAGGTAGCGCTTTAAATTGATCTTTAGTAATACCAAGTGTTCTACACTGGTTGGTATATTTTGTCGAGACACGCAACTTTGATTCTACAGCTGAAACCACCGACGAAAATAATGTAAGCAAGATCAGGCTTGCTGTCAAAATCATCTTGTGATTTATTAGTCCGGTAAACTTCATTTCAAACTCTCTATTTGGCCTATTGTTCTAATTTAAATTCCATGGTGTAGCGCATATTTTTCTGCTCAATTGCCACGCCATCTTCTACGCGTGGCTTGAACTTCCATTTATACACTGCTCTCATGGCAGCACGGTCGAAAAGTCGACGAGGTTTAGAATTTACAATTCTGACATCCTTGGGTGAACCATCGGGTTGCACTGTAAATTCAAAGGTTACAAACCCTTCAATACCATCCATTAAAGCTTTTCTGGGATAGGATGCTGGAATGACTACCCACGGGATAGCATCACCATCAGTCATGGTACCACCTATAAATGGACCAGCACCTGTCAATGTATTGTCTAACCCTTTGAGGTTTAAACTGATGTTCATCGCCGAGGGCCTTGCACTTTTCATTACCGGCGCAGCCTGCGGCGGTGGCGGATTTTTTGGCGGCTCAGGTTTTTTAGGGGGCTCACGGTCTTTTAAACGAGTAGTCTCATTAATTTTATCCATGAAAAGGTCTACTTGCGTAAATTCGCCTTTTGGTGGTCTCTCCTTAGAAGGTATAATTAATACCGCCATAAAGACGAAGAGGAAAAAAGTGACTCCAGCACCCAACAATAGGCTAATACCTAGTCTTTTCATTTATTCTTTCCTCGCCGCGATTGACACATCAGAGACACCTGCAGCCTTGATCTGATCAAGCACTTTTAAAACGATACCTGCCCTTGCCCCGATATCAGCCTGAATCACAATTGCACCTTCAGGATTTTCCTGACGTAATTTTGCGACCTTGGCACGAACAGCTTCAACTTTAACTTCTCGTTTCGAGATCCAGATTTTACCTGATTTTGTTACCGCTATAAGCAAACTTGCTTTTGGCTTTGGTACAGTCGTTCCAGCAATGGGGTGTTCAACTTCAACACCAGCTTCTTTAATAAAAGAAGTGGTAACAATGAAGAAAATTAACATGATAAACACCACATCAAGCATGGGTGTCATGTCAATTTGTGCTTCTTCTGTTTTGCGTTTATTTCTTCTCGCCATAATATTGTGATTCTTTTTTAATGATGAGGCATGTGATCAACAAGATGACCCATTTTGTTTTTGGCATTAGCTTCTATCTGTGTACTGACAAACAAACCAGATAAAGCTGCCACCATCCCTGCCATTGTCGGGATAGTTGCCATTGAAATACCATCGGCCATCAACCTCGGATTACTGGAACCAACCATTGCCATCGTTTCAAAAACGTTGATCATGCCTAATACCGTACCCAACAAACCAATTAATGGACAGATGGCTACCAAAGTCTTAATTGCAACAATGTTGTTCGTTGCCTTTTCATTAGCCTGAGAAAGCCAGGCCTCTCGAATGCGATGAGCATACCAAGAAGTCGTATCAGTTCGAGCGTCCCACCTTGCAATAATACGTCTAGACAGGCGTGGAAAGGTTAAACCCAAATACATATAACGTTCAATAATAAGAGCCCACATTAGCAATAATACCACCGCTATAGCCCAGAGAACTGGGCCTCCGGTTCGCATAAAACCGGAAACCAGCTCCATAAGATCAGAGAGCCATCTCATGTTCTAACCCTCTTTCTCTGCGTGCTCTGCAATCAGGCCAGCACTCTGCTCTTCCAAAATATGGATAAGTCCACGACTTTGTCCAGCCACAATAGCATGCAAGAAAATCAACGGGATAGCGGAAACCAGACCCAGTACGGTTGTTACCAATGCCGTTGAAATACCACCAGCCATCACTCTTGGATCACCTGTTCCAAACAAGGTAATGGACTGGAAGGTTGCGATCATTCCTGTCACCGTACCTAACAAACCCAGTAGCGGTGATAAGGCAGCCAGTACTTTAACAATGGTGATACCCCACTCCAGTTTCGGTGTTTCTTTTAGAATAGCTTCGTCCATCTTCAGTTCAAGATTTTCGACATCATCATCTTTGTTATCCAGGTAAATCTTCATGATTCGGCCTAAAGGATTGTCACCGGGCGTACTGCTCTTCAACTGTTTTTTGATTTTTCCACCCACAGATAGTAAACCAAGGAAGCGGATGAGTACTAACAAGACACCAAAGATGAATACGCCAGTCACCACATAACCCACAATGCCGCCTTCATGATAATACTGCATGACAGTCTTTTTCTTGATAAGCAACGCTAACAAGCTCCCTCTGGATGGATCCATCGCTAAAGGCATAATACCGCTGGTGGCTATAAAATAAGGTGGCACCAGACTCGAGTATTTCGACTCAGGTTGACGTCGTAAATCCCGAACTTCATTGGTTTCCGTATCGTAGTAGAGGAAACCATTGGCATCTATCAGGTTAAACGAACCCACTCGAATAATTTCACGAGGTGAGCGAACGCCTTCAGCATTAGTGACATCTACGGTAAATTTAGAAACTTTTCCGGATTCGGTCATTTCTGTTTGCAGCGAAACCCACAATTGTTGTAATTCCTTAATTTCCGGCAATTCTTTACGCTGTGCCAAATCATCCAGAAAAGGTGTCCGTCCTGGGAATTGAGCACTCACCAGAGAATTTTTAAACCGTGCCGAGGCATCACCCGCAACCTGCCTGACAACACCAAACATTTCGCCAAGATTGCCAGATTTAATTCTTAAATCTTCCGCCAGTACGGCCAGCTTTTTCTCATTTGTATCAAAGTTTTTCTTTAAGCGCTCAGAACGTCTTTCTTCTCGAGCCAATTGCGCTTCGGCATCCTTTAAAAGTTGCTTTTGCTGGTTTCTAGCAGAACGGAATTTGAACAGTCTGCGTTTATTAATTTTACTTTCATCGGTCCTAGCTTTTTTTACCACATTGAGCAAATCATCCAGAGATGTTGCTTTATCAGCTGCAAACAAGTTAACCGAAAGCCCCACTGTCATCATAACGACGACTAAAGTTGACATAATACGTTTCATTATTGTGCACTCCCCGCAGGTTTGGCAGTAGGAACCGGCAAGATGACAAGATCAGGATTGGTTTCACGATTGGCGATCCTGATACCTTTTCGTACAGGAATTCGATAATAATCAGATAAAGGCTTCCAACTGCGGGCATCATTATCCCAATAGGCTGCAGTTTGCTCATCCAACGATTGATAAACTAAAGACACTCGCCCAAAACGATAATAATTTACGGTGATTTTCTTGCCACCTGAAGTAATGGTGCCATCATAAGCTTCCGCATAATCACCGTATCGATTTTCAATCTGGTAAGCCTCAAGAATCTGGCGATATTTTTCTGAATTACTCAGGTCAGCGCGAAGCATGTTTTTGCGTAATTTCGCCACACGTCCACGTCGCTCTTTCAGCAAGAATGGCACATCCAGTTCAATAAATTGTTCCAGCGTATTAATCATGTCATTCATTAAGGGCACAACGCCTTTTTCAGTATCATCAATAACGCTCATCTGATGCTTGATTGAGGCCATCTCCTTTTCCTGCGATTTAATCAGCAGTTCATACTGTCTATTGTATGAACGCAGATTATCCACGCGTTGCATCGTCAGCTTATAATCTGCTGACATATCACGGGTGGTATCGGCGAGGCGACCTATTTTCTTTTGTGTAGCGGCGGCTGCCCGGGTGATATTTCTTTCTATTTTTATTGATTCATCAAGCGGGTCTGCAGCATTTACAGTACCCACGAGGAAGATGAATGTAGTTGCGACTAGTGCAACCATAAATCTGGATTGTTTCATTAGATTGAACATGATATTTCCTGAAAAAGGTTCGACAAACCACTTTTGGTTTGAATCTATTTCTGAGTTATGTTTATTTTTCTATATTTTCCGTGATGACTTTCATGGCAACTTCAAAAAAAGTTATTCTATAAAAATAAAGTAACTTTTCTATGCCATAAAAAATATTAGAACATAAGTCCCAACACGGCTAGGACTGAATATAATCATTCTGCCTATTAGAGTCAACGAT
>CAZKUH010000233.1:0-4541 GCA_964555895.1 uncultured Enterobacterales bacterium | reverse complement strand
TTTGGGATGACAAAAAATCTTCTAAATAAATGAACCCAATGGCAATTGAAATGCTTAATACCACAAACCCCAGGATTAACAACTGAAAAAGTATTTGCTCCATGGCCATTAATGGTGGGATCAAAGGGTGTGGAGGTGTTCGATGATTTTTTAAACGGTAGTCAAGACGCCAGACTAAAATTGCTTGTAAAGCCGCCAGAGCAAGGAAACTGTATGCCAGCAAAGAGCTAAGAACATGTATCACGGCAGCGGTATTTCCCGAGAGGGAAAATAGTCGCTCACTGGGTAACCATTGCGCAAAAATCTGACTGGAGGCACCAACCACCAGCATAACCATGGTGAGCAATTTAACTTGAGAGCGAAGGTTCCCTATCACCAGCAGCGCAATCATCATCCAACTGATGGTACCTGCCAGGTTGGTTAAGCTAAGGTTTTGGCCATGAGGGCCATCTATCATATGGTGTAATGCAGCACCTTGAGCCAGCCAGCCTATGATGATAAACACATGGGCAATGGTGGCTGAGTGAGACCTGTTGTGAAAACAAGAACGCCATAGCAAGACAACTGCTGGCAGATATAGCCCAATCACAACAAGAGAAAACAAGGTGGTATTCACGTTTTTTACAAAGCAACCTATGGTTGAAGCCAAATGGAATAAACTGATTGTAAAACGCCCATTGCTAACAGGCAAGTACTCAGTGAAATAGACCATACAACATCCGGGACACAATATGAGTGAAATCGACGAGTTATGGAAAAGTTTTACCTGCAAAAGAGATTTTTAGTAAGTACATCGGTTACAATATTGTCCATCGATTTGAGATGGATAATGAAGCTATGTTTGAGAACCTTTCTGATAGATTATCTCGTGCGCTAAAGAATATTAGTGGTCAGGGGCGTATCTCCGAAGATAATATCAAGGAAACTCTGCGTGAAGTAAGAATGGCCTTGCTGGAGGCGGATGTTGCCTTGCCAGTGGTTAAAGACTTTGTAGAAAAAGTGCGTACACATGCTTTGGGTGAGGAGGTGATGAAGTCACTTTCTCCAGGACAGGCATTTGTCAAAATAGTCAAGCAACAACTTGTCGCAGCCATGGGTGGGGCCAACGATAGCCTGAATTTAAAATCACAACCGCCGGCGGTGATTTTAATGGCCGGTTTGCAAGGCGCAGGTAAAACGACCACTGTGGCAAAGTTGGCAAGATATCTCGCTGAGCGCGAGCATAAAAAAGTGCTGGTTGTCAGTGCCGATGTTTATCGACCAGCAGCAATCAAACAATTGGAAACACTCGCCCTAGAAGTTAAAGCAGAATTTTTCCCCTCCAGTGCGGAAGAAAAACCTGTCAGCATTGTCAACAAAGCGATAGATTTTGCCAAGAAGCAGTTTTTTGACGTTCTAATTGTTGATACAGCGGGTCGATTAGCCATTGATGAAGAAATGATGGAGGAAATCAAATCACTCCATCAAGCTGTCAAACCCATCGAAACATTATTTGTTGTCGATGCCATGACCGGTCAAGATGCAGCCAATACCGCAAAAATATTTAATGAAACCTTACCTTTGACCGGGATTATATTGACTAAAACAGATGGTGATGCCAGAGGAGGGGCTGCACTCTCTATTCGACACATTACCGGCAAACCGATCAAGTTTATGGGGGTGGGTGAAAAGGTCGATGCGTTGGAGCCTTTTCATCCCGATCGTATCGCATCAAGAATATTAGGCATGGGTGATGTTTTATCCCTCATTGAAGATGTTGAACGAAAAGTAGATAAACAAAAAGCGGCAAACCTGGCAAAAAAAGTGCTCAAGGGGCAAGGGTTTGATCTGGAAGATTTTAGAGAGCAGCTGGTACAAATGCGTAATATGGGGGGTATTTCGAGTCTGATGGGGAAATTGCCGGGTATGGGGCAGATGCCTAAAAAGGTCAACGCAGCCGCTGGTGAGAAAAGCATGAAACAGATGGAAGCGATCATTAATTCGATGACAGGCAAAGAAAAAATTTACCCTAAATTGATTAAAGGTTCACGGAAGCGTCGTATCGCTATGGGGTCAGGCACACAAATTCAGGATGTGAATCGTGTTTTAAAGCAATTTTTACAGATGCAGAAAATGATGAAAAAAATGTCAGGTAAAGGCGGTATGATGAAGATGATGCGCGCCATGAAAGGAGGAGGAATGGGTGGAGGAATGCCGCCAATTTGAGAAAATGAGGTTATTTGTCTTTTCAATCGGGATAAAAAGCGTCAGAATGACGTGATTTTGGAAAAATACCAAAAATTATGCAGATATCGATAAATATCTCACGAAAATAGCATTTTTTAGTTTCACTTGATGGCGAATCTGAGTATAATTCAGCGCCTTAAATTGTGGCCCATAACTTGTTTGGGTTTCGAATAATAAATAATTTTAGAGGAAGTTAACGCATGGTAACCATCCGTTTAGCTCGTAGCGGTTCCAAGAAGCGCCCTTTCTATCACGTCACTGTGGCGGATAGTCGTCGGGCTCGAAATGGTCGTTTTATTGAGCGTGTAGGTTTTTTTAATCCTGTAGCTCGTGGCCAGGAAGAAACCTTACGTCTTGATCTTGAACGAATTGAATTCTGGCTCTCAAAAGGTGCACAGCCGAGTGATCGTGTCGCGTCTTTGATTAAAGGTCACAAGAAAGCTGCAGCCTGAAGGCTGAAAGCTTTTTAGCTATTATCTGTTGTTTTGTTAAAACAGCTGCGCTTAAGAAATAGGATATGAATACTGACACTGAATTTGTTGTAATTGGAAAAATTACCACAGCATTTGGTGTTAAGGGTTGGGTCAGGATTTATTCCTTTACCGAAAGCCCGGTTGATATCTTTAGTTATAAGCCCTGGTTTATTAAATCAAATCATGACTGGCAACAGATTAATGTTGTAAAGTGGAAAAACCAGTCGAAAGGTTTAGTGGCTCAGTTAGATATTTGCGATGATCGGGATAGCGCACTTTCTTTAAGACAAGTTGATATTTTTGTTCCTGCTGAAAAAATACAAGGCCTGAAAGAAGGTGAGTACTATTGGCGAGACCTGATTGGTTGTCGCGTGATTAATCAGCAAAATGAAGATTTAGGCATCGTCACTAAATTGATGGAAACAGGCGCCAATGAAGTGCTTGTTCTCGATATTGATGATTTGGCTGTCGGGCTGAGTTTATCTAAAGGAGAAGCCGTTAAAGAGCGGCTGATTCCTTATGTACCCGATGAGGTTATCCTCACCGTGGACATTAAAAAGAAACTTATAACTGTGGAATGGCCTGGTGACTTCTGAGCAATTAATGCAAAAGTTATGGGTGGGAATTATTACTTTATTTCCCGAAATGTTTGACGCCATTACCGATTATGGTATTAGCAGTCGAGCGATTAATAACGGGTTACTTGAAACGTATTTTTCAAACCCACGAGATTTTACCAGTGACCGACATCGAACTGTTGATGATCGACCATACGGTGGTGGTCCTGGGATGTTGATGAAGGTGCAACCTGTTGTTGATGCCATTAAATCAGCAAAAGATGAGGCTGCAAAAATCGCTGTTGTGCCAAAAGTGATTTATTTGACCCCACAAGGAAAGCCATTGAATCAACAGGCAGTTGTGCAGTTGGCAACCTGTTCGGGTTTGATTTTGTTAGCAGGGCGCTACGAAGGTATTGATGAAAGATTGATAACACAGCAGGTGGATGAACAATGGTCTATCGGTGATTATGTGTTAAGTGGCGGAGAGTTACCCGCTATGGTGTTACTGGATGCGTTAATCAGGCAGTTGCCTGGTGCTTTGGGACACCAACAATCAGCACTTGAGGATTCTTTCAGTCATGGTTTGCTGGAGTATCCGCACTACACCAGGCCGGAAGCATATGATGGCATGAAAGTACCACAGGTGTTATTGAGTGGTCATCACCAACAAATTGAAAAGTGGCGTTTAAAGCAATCTTTAGGGCGCACTTGGCAGAGAAGGCCCGATCTGTTAAAAGAACGGGGTCTGAGTAAAAAAGAGCAACTATTGCTCGATGAATTCATCTCAGAGTTAAAAACTGATATGAATAAATAGTTAACAACGATATTTTAACATAAAGGGCATTGCGGATTTTCCGATTGCGTTAGGAGTACATCATGAGCAACATCATCGAACAGCTAAACGCTGAACAAATGGCAGAAAAAGAAATCCCTGCTTTTGCACCTGGAGACACAGTCGTGGTTCAGGTAAAGGTTACAGAAGGAACCCGTGAGCGTCTACAGGCATTTGAAGGCGTTGTCATCGCTATCAAAAATCGTGGATTAAATTCCGCATTTACCGTGCGTAAAATTTCCAGCGGTATCGGTGTCGAACGTGTATTCCAGACTTACAGCAAGCAAATTGACGCTATTGAGGTCAAACGAAAAGGTGACGTTCGCCGGGCTAAACTTTATTATCTTCGTGAACTAAGTGGTAGAGCTGCACGTATTAAGGAAAAGTTGTCCTAATCAATTTGTTGACAGATAAAAAAAGGGTGACCAATGGTCACCCTTTTTTTAATTT
>CAZKUH010000232.1:0-4541 GCA_964555895.1 uncultured Enterobacterales bacterium | reverse complement strand
AACTTTGTTGTTCTCTGGCAGCGTGATACTCAGCATTCTCTTTAAGATCGCCGTGTGCACGTGCTTCCGCAATATCAGCAATAATGCGAGGTCTAACGATGGATTTTAGTTCTTTCAATTCCAGATTTAGTGCTTCTGCACCCTGGACGGTCATGGGTTCTCTTTGCATTTACTTTATCTTCTCGTGTAATTCTTGAATGGTGTGAACACTTTTATCTTTGGCGTGTTTCAAAGCCTCACAGGTTGCCAAGCTGCCTGCAATCGTCGTTGAACACACTACCTTATGTTCGATCGCCGAACGTCGTATTTTATAGGAGTCAGCGATGGCCTTTTTACCTTCAGTGGTATTTACAATATAGTCTACCTCATCATTCTTGATAGTATCAACAATATGCGGCCTACCTTCAGAAACTTTATTTATTCGTTTAACTTCAATTTTTGCCCGCCTCAAAGAGTCATAGGTACCGCCAGTAGCTGTTAATGAAAAGCCACAGGAAATTAAATTTCTTGCCACTGCTGGTAATTTATCTTTATCTGAATCTTTTACCGAAATGATGGCGTTACCGCCACTGGAAGGATGGGTTCCTGCACCTAATTGTGCTTTGTAATAGGCTTCTCCAAATGTCTTGCCTACGCCCATCACTTCACCGGTAGATTTCATTTCAGGTCCAAGAATAGGGTCTGCGCCTGGAAATTTAGAAAAAGGGAAAACGGCTTCTTTGACACAAAAATAAGGCGGCACCACTTCTTTGGTGTAACCCATCTCGGGTAAGGTTTTACCCGTCATACAACTGGCGGCAATTTTCGCTAACGGTAAACTGGTGGCCTTGGAAACAAAAGGCACCGTTCTGGAAGCTCTTGGATTCACTTCCAGAATATAAATATCATTTTTTTGAATAGCGAACTGGGCGTTCATCAAGCCAATTACGCCTAGTTCGCGTCCCATGCAAGCCATTTGCTCGCGCATAATATCCTGCACTTCGGCACTCAAGGAAAACGGCGGAAGACTACAGGCCGAGTCACCGGAATGAATACCAGCTTGTTCTATATGTTCCATTATTCCACCAATAAGAACATTCCCTTCCATATCAAGAATCGCATCCACATCTACTTCGATAGCATCGTCTAAAAATCGGTCAAGTAATACTGGCGATTCATGAGAAACATTCACGGCCTCACTCATATAACGCCTGAGTTCTTCTTCATTATAAACGATCTCCATTGCTCTCCCACCCAAGACATAGGAAGGTCGAACCACTAATGGGTAACCGATTTCTTCAGCCAATCTGACGCCTTCAGCAGTGGCCCTTGCTGTTCTGTTAGGTGGCTGCTTCAATTTCAAACGTTCAATAGCCGTCTGAAAACGCTCCCTATCTTCTGCCCGGTCTATGGCGTCAGGAGAGGTGCCAATAATAGGCACACCAGCAGATTCAAGCGATTTTGCCAATTTCAGTGGTGTTTGACCGCCATAATGGACAATAACACCCTTGGGTTTTTCAATGGCAACTACTTCTAATACGTCTTCTAGTGTCAATGGTTCAAAATAAAGCCGGTCCGAAGAATCATAATCAGTGGAAACAGTTTCCGGATTACAGTTGATCATAATAGTTTCGTAGCCATCTTCACGCATCGCCATTGCCGCATGTACACAACAATAATCAAATTCAATCCCTTGCCCAATTCGATTAGGGCCACCACCGAGAACAATAATTTTGTCTCGATCCGTGGGACGAGACTCACATTCGTCCTCATAGGTAGAATAAAGATAAGCAGTTTCAGTAGAAAATTCAGCTGCGCAGGTATCCACCCGTTTATAGACCGGCCTAACATTTAGTTGGTGCCTGATTTTTCGTAATTCTTTCTGACTGACATCCAGTAGGGCTGCCAGACGAAGATCTGAAAAACCTTTCCTTTTTAAAGTTCGCATAAAGGTTTCATTCATCCTGGCAAGACCGCATTCATGCACCTTTTGCTCATAAATAACCAAATCTTCAATTTGTGCCAAAAACCAGGGGTCAATCATGGTTTGTTGTTGAATATTTTTCAGATCCCAGCCATATCTAAAGGCATCAGCCAACCACCAAATCCGTTCGGGACCAGGTACCTGTAGACGATGAGCAATAATATCTGCAACATCTTCGTGAGTGAAATCAGCTTGTGGATCAAGACCATTTGCTTCAACTTCTAGGCCTCTTAAAGCCTTGTGTAATGATTCCTGAAAGGTTCGCCCAATGGCCATCACTTCCCCAACAGATTTCATTTGTGTGGTCAAAACCGGTTCACTATTGCTAAACTTTTCAAAATTAAAACGAGGAATTTTGGTCACCACATAATCAATTGCGGGTTCAAATGAAGCCGGTGTTTTACCACCAGTAATGTCATTTTGTAATTCATCCAGGGTATAACCTACGGCTAATTTTGCTGCGATTTTAGCGATGGGGAATCCGGTTGCTTTTGATGCCAGCGCCGAAGATCGTGAAACTCTGGGATTCATCTCAATAACCACCATACGACCATCTTCAGGATTAATGGCAAATTGCACATTGGAGCCACCTGTCTCCACACCAATTTCCCTTAAAACCGCCAGAGAAGCATTTCTTAAAATCTGGTATTCTTTATCAGTTAACGTCTGAGCTGGGGCAACAGTGATGGAATCACCCGTGTGAACTCCCATTGGGTCAAGATTTTCAATAGAACAAATAATAATACAATTATCCTTTTTGTCCCTGACCACTTCCATTTCATATTCTTTCCAGCCAATTAGAGACTCATCAATCAATAGTTCATTGGTTGGCGATAAATCCAGACCACGTAAACAGATCTCTTCAAATTCTTCACGGTTATAAGCGATGCCGCCGCCAGTACCTCCCATAGTAAAAGAAGGCCTGATAATGCAAGGGAAACCAACTTTCGCCAGTGCGGAATTCGCCTCTTCCATGTTGTGAGCTAAGGCAGCTACCGGCATATCCAGACCAATTTTTATCATGGCTTTGGAAAACTGTTCCCGATCTTCAGCCTTGTCAATGGCCTTTTTGTCCGCACCAATCATTTCAACATTATATTTATCCAACACGCCATGAAAAGAGAGATCAAGCGCACAGTTGAGCGCTGTTTGCCCTCCCATGGTGGGTAAAATGGCTTGCGGACGTTCTTTCTCGATTATTTGCTCAACGACTTCCCAAACCACTGGTTCAATATAGGTCGCATCGGCCATATCTGGATCGGTCATAATGGTCGCTGGATTAGAATTAACCAAAATAACTCGATAGCCTTCTTCTCTTAGCGCTTTACAAGCTTGTGCACCTGAATAATCAAATTCACAGGCCTGACCGATAACAATAGGCCCAGCGCCGAGGATTAATATACTCTTGATATCTGTTCGTTTTGCCATGTTTTAGGCCCCGCTCTGCTGCGCCATGAGGCTGATAAATTCATCAAATAGACTGGCAACATCATGTGGTCCAGGGCTTGCTTCTGGATGTCCCTGAAAACTGTATGCCGGGACATCTGTTCTTCTTATACCCTGTAACGAGCCATCGAATAATGAACGGTGGGTTGCTTGCAAATTTTCGGGCAAACTCTCTTCATCAACAGCAAATCCATGATTTTGACTGGTGATTTTCACTTGTCCTGTACGGAGATCCTTGACTGGATGATTCGCGCCATGATGACCAAACTTCATCTTCCGGGTCTTTGCACCACTGGCGAGCGCCAAAAGTTGGTGACCAAGACAAATACCAAATATCGGCAGCTTGCTTTTTAGTAAGTTACCAATTGCGGAAATGGCGTAATCACAAGGTTCTGGATCACCCGGCCCATTGGACAGAAAAATACCATCGGGATTAAGTGCAATAACCTCACTCGCCGGCGTTTCGGCAGGAACGACCGTTATACGACAACCTCTTTCAGCCAACATACGCAAAATATTTCTTTTTATGCCAAAATCATAAGCCACTACATGAAATCGTTTAACACTAGTTTTCGTCTCATCCGGATAACCGCCAGCCAAGCTCCATAAACCTTGTTTCCAGACATATGATTGTTTGGTGCTGACCACTTTGGCTAAATCCATACCCTTTAAACCAGGGAAGCCCTTTGCCAGAGCGATGGCTTTGTCTGCATCTTCTCCTACCAGTATACAACCTGATTGTGCACCTTTTGCTGTTAAAATTCTGGTGAGTTTTCTAGTGTCTATCTCTGCTATTGCGACGATCTTTTTTTCAATAAGATAATCGCCTAATGAACCTTCACTACGCCAATTGCTCACTATCAAGGGCAAATCGCGAATGACTAAACCTGCCGACCAGATATCCGTGGCTTCTTCATCCTCAGTGGTAACGCCAGTATTACCAATATGAGGGTAGGTAAAAGTAACAATTTGGCGCGCATAAGAAGGATCAGTAAGAATTTCCTGATACCCGGTCATGGCAGTATTGAACACCACTTCACCGACGGTGTGGCCGGCAAATCCGATGGATTGACCAAAAAACAATGTGCCGTCTTCGAGCGCTAGAATGGCCTGGTTCAAGGCAACCTCCAGT
>CAZKUH010000231.1:2104-4547 GCA_964555895.1 uncultured Enterobacterales bacterium | reverse complement strand
GATTTAAACATCCATATACCCCATAATATCAAGAGCATGAGAATCGAGAGTCCTTAAATGAGTAAAATGAAGTTTTTTTTAGCGGTCATGACAGTTGTAACCTTGAATTCTGTAGTAATCGCTGCACCTTATACTATTACCGATCTGGGCGTTTTAGCTGAAACAACCAGCTTTGGTTCGGCGATCAACAACAATAGTTTGGTTGTTGGCAATTTTGTTGGTGACATTGATGCCACCACGCTTAAACCGGTATTTTCTTCCCATGCTTTTTTGTATGACGGGGCAACTTTCACCGATATTGGTACGATGGCACCTACGGTGAACACTGTTCCCAGCACAGCGTTTAAAATGAACAATCTGGATGCCGTAGTGGGTTACGGTTCTGTTGATATTTCTACGGACAGCACGCCGTTATTTGATGAAAGGGGGTTTATTTATCAAAATGGTGTTATGCAGAGTATTGGTATTCCAGCCAATGCAAAAAATTCAAGAGCATTTGATATCAATGACGCAGGGCTTATCGCCGGTGTTGCGACATTAACGGATGATGTAGCGGCCGTCCCTGTTTCATATCTTGAAAAAGCAGCGATTATCGATATGAATGCGGCAACACCTTTTACCATCTTGGGAACTTTCAGAGCTGACGACTCCGGTAGAAGTTCGGCAAGGGCCATTAATAACAGTGGTCAGGTAGTGGGTTGGAGTGACACTGAGCTGGTTGACAAACTTTTTGATTCCCATGCTTTTTTTTACGACCCACAAGGTAATGCAACCCTTGAAGACCTAGGTACTTTTGGCGGTAAAAACAGTTTTGCTAATGATATAAATGATGCAGGCGTGATTGTTGGTTTGGCGACAGATAGCAATGACGACACTTTCGCCTTTAGCTTTCAACCGGGAACGGATACGGCTTTGGTCAAGCTTGGTGTACTGAATGCCGATTTGCCTTTTAGTGTGGCCAATGACATTAATGACAATAATCAGGTCGTAGGTTTTTCCACTTTTGCCAAACCCAGAACGCCTCGCTCACCGGCAACAAAGCACGCAACACTCTATGAAAATGGTAATATTATTGATTTAAATCAGCAAATAGATTGTAGTTTAGGCTGGTCTTTGGTCACCGCAAAATCAATTAATAATGCTGGGGAAATTGTTGGAAGTGGCGTTATTAATACTGAAACGCATGGTTTTTTGTTGACACCCAATGTTAATGGTGGTGCTGCTGAACAATGCCCGGTAGTGGTGCCACCAGATACAACTTCAAGTGGTGGTAGCCTGAGTTGGATGCTGCTGTTATTTTTGGGGTTCATCTCAGTCTCTAGAAAAAGATAAATATTCATAACTCAAGTGCCCAAAGAACGATAATTTTAGCGTCTTCTTTTCCTGCTGGGTCTTTTTCTACTGCCTTTGAGCGTTAACATTTCTATTTCAATGGTGTTGATCCTAGCTCTGACCCGAGTATTAAAATAAGGGTCAATACTACGGCCATTCAAAGCAAGATTGTATTGAAATAATGCACCGTTTAAATCTCCGGTTGCATAAAGAAATTGTCCCTGGCTTTCTCTGGCTTCATCGTCCTGGCCAGCTGCAGCTTGAGCTTTAGCTAAAATTTTAAATAATTCAGCTTCGTCAGGGTGTTGATAAGCCATTGAGAGCAGCAGGTTCAATGCTTTATCATATTGTTTCAGCTTCATTTCGGCTTTTGCTAAAAGTATGGATAAAGGAAAATTCAAAGGCGTATGGTATAAAAATTTTTGCAATAGTCTTTCTGACTTTCCGGCTTGATCATTAGCTAAATAAGTACTGGCTAACAGATCAGTGTGGGCAATGCTTTTCGGGTATTTCTTTACTAATTTTTTCGCAATGGTAACAGCTTCTGCAGTTTTATCATGTAACGAAAGCCATAGGCTATAACCATGAAGCAAGGCATCTTTATGTAATCCTGTGCGTTTTTTTATGTTTAAAGCATACCATTTTTCATTCAATAAACTTTTATCTGAGATGACTTCTGCGCGGATACGTTCCTGCATTATCCAAAACGTTCCTTGTGGGCGTTTTTTGTAATTAACCAGATTAAAAGCCCGGTTTCTTGCTTCAGCCAATCGCCTTTCAGAAATGGGATGGGTCAAGAGAAATTCAGGGGGTTTAGGAGAGTTTCGATATTCTTGCAACAGTTTCTCAAAAAAACCAGCCATACCATCTGGGTTGAAGCCAGCTGCGGCCAAGCTTGCGATACCAACTCTATCAGCCTCAGCTTCGTTAGCGCGAGTGTAATTGATCAGTATTTGTTGCGACCCCGCTAAAACTGCCGATATTCCACCGATAGCGGCATTACTTCCTCGCGATTGTGTCGCGGCGATTAAGCTGGCAAAAACACCAATCATGGTCGGAATGCTTAATTGGCTGCTTCGCTCGTATCGTCTGGCCAGGTGTCTTTGGGTGA
>CAZKUH010000231.1:0-2004 GCA_964555895.1 uncultured Enterobacterales bacterium | reverse complement strand
GGAATGCTTAATTGGCTGCTTCGCTCGTATCGTCTGGCCAGGTGTCTTTGGGTGACGTGGGCTATCTCATGCGCTAATACACCGGCGAGTTCATCTTCGGTATCAGCTTTTAACACCAATGCTGAATGCACTGCAATGTAACCGCCAGGCATGGCAAAAGCGTTAATACTGGGGGCCTTCAGAAGGAAAAAGTCAAACTTTCGGTTCATCGCGTCCGGATTTTGCGAAACAAGTTTAAAACCCAGTGTTTTTATATAATCCGTAACCAGAATATCTTGCAGTAGCGGAGCCTGTCCTTTAAGCTGACGCACGAGGACGTCACCAATTTGCTGCTCCTTATTCACAGACATGTATTTGTTGACACTGCTGCCAATATCGGGCAGTTGGTTTTTCGCCGCCATAGCGGATGTCCGCATAAGTTGAGACGCTACAGAAAACGTTAATAAAACAATGATCTTGAGGAAAATTTTCATGTTACAAAGTCAACGGCATAATGAGTTTTCAACGGCAGAATTAATTAAAATAATGAGTAACATAATAGATTACTATATTCCTACAAAGTTTCATAATGATTATAGCATTTCTCTGAAAGTTCTATTTTCTTTGGAGAAACAATTTCCGCTGGAGGCAAGATGAGCTACAAAGTTATTGACTGGTTTAAACGTAAAACGGAAAATCCAGAAGCCGTTGTGTTAATTTCTTTTATCGTATTAACCGGTATCATTATCTATGGCTTTGGCCAGCTGCTGGCACCTATATTAATAGCAGTTGTTTTAGCCTATCTGCTTGAATGGGGTGTCAGAGCACTGGAACGTCGCAAATTACCGCATTTACTGGCGGTGTTGATAGTATTCACTGGCTTTATCGGTATTTCCTTGTGGATAATTTTTGGTCTTTTGCCGGTTATCTGGTCTCAATTTGAAAATCTGGCTGCAGAAATCCCCAACATGGTTTCCAAGGGACAGGACTTACTTCAACAATTAACCGTTCGATATCCTGATTATTTAACCCAGGAAAGCATACAAGCCTTAACCAATAAAGTCGGTTCGCAACTGGGTAGTCTGGGTAACTATATGTTATCTATTTCATTTTCTTCCATTATGAATATTGCCACTTTTCTTATTTATATGATTTTAGTACCACTATTGGTGTTTTTCTTCCTCAAGGATAAATCAATACTGTTGTCATGGATTGCCCGATATTTCCCCAAAGATCGTGGTATGTTGAATAAAGTAGCGATTGAGGTTAATCAGCAAATAGGCAATTATGTTAGTGGAAAACTGGTGGAAATTGGTATCGTTACTGTGGCCACCTATGTGGTGTTTTTGTCTATGGGAATTAATTATTCCTTATTATTAGCAGTGTTGGTGGGTTTGTCGGTCTTGATCCCATACATAGGTGCAGCTGTAGTGACAATTCCGGTGGTCATTATTGCTTATCTGCAATGGGGTTGGACTGCTGATTTCGGTTACCTGCTACTTGCGCATTTATTAATCCAAGGCATAGATGGTAATTTTATTGTACCGTTATTATTTTCAGAAGCGGTGAGCCTGCATCCAGTTGCGATAATTGGTGCCGTATTAATTTTTGGCGGTCTTTGGGGTTTCTGGGGTGTCTTCTTTGCAATACCTCTGGCGACGGTGGTCAAAGCGCTGATTAATGCACTTGAAGATGGCGAACTTCAACAAGCCAAAAAACCAACAGAATCAGTAGCGGTTACTTTGGCGGAAAAGTCTTAAGTTAACCCGAATTCAGATTAACTTATGTTGATTCAGGGATAATCCACGAGCAAAAAATCTAAAAGCAACTGGCTCAACAACAGAGCTGTACAGAAATATGCTTGAGGCCATCACCCTGTTCAAAGATGTTGATGCTGATAGAAAATCAATATTTCTGTTCTCGGATGGTCTGGCTGAAGATAAGGCCTATTTCCATAATGACGTCATTAATGCTGCAAAAAAGGCAGGAATTATCATTACCAGTATCGGCTATCCAAGGTCTGTT
>CAZKUH010000230.1:0-4658 GCA_964555895.1 uncultured Enterobacterales bacterium | reverse complement strand
GAGAATAACCTTTTGTTATTTCGATGATTTTTTGTTTTGAAGCCTCATTACCTATAACAGCAATTAAGGCTGAGGTATCTATTGTGATATACATTCAAGCTCACCAGTGGTGTACATATGTACAACAGTAGCTTATCTGATTCGATTTGTACAGCCTCAACTAACCGGTGCGATGCTTTTTTACGTCCGTGTTTAGTGCCTTTGTTAGGGCTAAAATCCTTTATCTAATAACTTAGATTTTTGTTGTCCATATTCTTCTTGTGTAAGAACACCATCGTCTAGCAATGCTTTAAGCTCGCGTAGCTTTTTCGTTAGTTTTCCCTCACCAGATTCTTCGATTGATATGGGTGAAGGTTTGTTTCGTACCTTTTTATATGCCGTAGCTCTTATAATAAATACATTATAAAAACAATCACCTCTTAAGTGTGGCTCCGTCATTGAAATTAATTGAGCATAATTTCCGCCCATTTTATTTGTTCTGTTTCTTAAACTAGTGGTCGCTCTCTCATATGAGCCCATATATCCGAAACCACCACACCCCTTACCATCAAAGCCAGAAACTGGGCCTATTATTTCGTAGTTATCGCCTGGGTCTGACTTAGTAACCAAAACATTGTTAGCCCCAGCTGAGAGTTTCATTGGCGGTGCTGTTGCACAACTAGCCATCAATGAAAGCAAACCCAATAGAATTACTATTTTAAAATTCATACTTCACCTCCCATAAGCCCTAATCGGGATAGGGAGATATCTCACGATGCCCCCCCACACCACCGAGCATACGGATCACGTACCACGGCGGTTCGGTTAATTGAGTTAACTTTAACATTCTACAAGGCTTGGCACACCAAGTTCTTTAAAGTACTTGTTGGATAAACCTTTGCACACCGTACGATTATTACTTAAACACTACGGACCTAGTGCTGACTTAGCGACATTCCATGCACTGCGTCGACCTATTCCCAGCTTTCTTAGACGTCTGTAACCTGACCGACCCCACTGTTTCAGAATATAACATGGTAGCTTGCGTCTTATCCATTTATCTAGATCAATCATGGTGGATTTAACTTCAGAGGATATGAAATACCCTTTCCATCCTAATAGATAAGAACGGAGATCAGAAACGTATCAGACGTCAACTACCTTGGCCGGTCGGCGTCAATTAACTTGGCCGGTTTTTGGATTTGATTTCATTGCCTGCTTTTTTCTATAACTTTCTCCTTCTATTTTAAAAATATCCGCATGATGAACCAATCGGTCAATTGCTGCGACTGTCATCATGTTATCTCCAAATATGCCGCCCCACTCGCTAAATGCCTGGTTTGTTGTGATCAATAAACTATTCCGTTCATACCGATACGCAATCAATTCAAATAGCACCTGACTTTCACTATCACTTTTTCTCACATAGCCAATATCATCTAAGATCAGCAATTCATATTTATCTAACTTTTTCAGTGCCATTTCAAGTTCTAGTGCTTCTCTGGCTTTTTGAAGTTCTTGCACTAAGGCGGTGCTACTTGTAAATTTTACGCGTATTGATTGTTCAAGCAACGCATGCCCCGCGACCGCAGGGAGTGCTTTGGGCATTAGCTACAAGTTGCGCCTTTATATGACAGATTATTTTGACGGTCGGGATGACGGACTATTTTTCTTATGATCCTTTCATTTTTCTATGATGGTATAGCGCTCACTTAATCTTTGGTAGATTTGTGTTTTAAAATCCGGATGGTTGGCATCTAATGTCTGGATGATTTCGACTAGGCATTCATTGTCTTCCTTGCCATGCCATATTTTGATGTAACTCCCCTCTTTGTAGCCATGATCCTGGCGGAAAAAATTAAGCACATTTTTACCAATATATTTAAGATATAACTCGTTAAAATCCATTTCCATATCAACCATGAGCTGATGAAAATTTGCTATGGAAAAAGTTTGTGTGTTCAATACATCAGCCGCAAAAGTTTCTACGTTTTTTAAAAAGTTGGCCGTTTTAGTGGGCTGGTGAGCTAATTGATTGACAAGATCATTAACCAGTTGCTCGTTGTTGCCTTGCGTTTGAATCAGTAAACTGAGACCAAAATGCCAAATATCAACTAATTCCAGTTTGATTTGCTCTATATCTGGCTGTTGTTTTTTCCACCATTTCCAGCCGTGATGATCCAGTAGTTCGGCACTCTCGACCCAAATAGCCCGATACCAGGCAAACTCTTGTAGGATCCAGTCAGGATTGACCTTTTGATTCATTTTGCTTTGCATATCCAGCATGTTCTTTAATTTATTTTTCATTTAATCTCCAGATATCAATAGATTAGTAACGATTATTAATTATATTTCGAGCTTGTTCTAATGTATATTTTCGATATTCATCAGCACCAGTAATACCAATAACGCCAATGAAGCACCCATATACATGTGCTTGTTCCATTTTTGTTTATGGGAATGCTGTCTGTCGCCAGCGCTATGTTGGTGACCTGGTTGATGATATAAAACATGTAACAGCGTACCTGAAACAATGGCTTCAAATATCATAAATTCATGGTTGTGTAATTGTATCAACAGCGAGGAACTAAAGTAAAAACCCAGTAGTGTTCCTGCAATTAGAATGGCAATCACCGAGATGGCGTAAACCTTGCCAAATTGTGGTTTTATCAACCACCAAAGTGACATGCTGATTGGGGTACGATGCAGGATAATCGCCAAAGGTAACAAGCTTCCCACTTCGTATTTACTCATGGTCAGCGCGCTACCATCGACAACCCCATGTACCAGCAAGCCCAAAACTCCCAGAAATAAAGTTAAAATATGGGTTTTTTTTGCCGCTTTCCTGAAAAGAAATTCTATAGCAGCCGGTAAACCCATACCCAGGATCACCAATACCACACTGAGAAAACCAATAGCCTGGTAAGTGTCGGGTAAAACCTGGAAAATAATAATACCGGCAGTGACGATTAAAATAAAAGCATCAATTGCCTCTCTCAGTGAAGGCTTGCCCTTAAAGAGAATATAAATTAACGGTCCAAGGAGAGTGGCAATGATGGCAAGGCTAAGCATCAGGTTTATCATGCTATCATTACTCGGACAATCTGCGATAATATGCGTTCAGCTTCATCAGTAATCAATTTTTTTTAGTGGATCCCAAGGTGGTTTTTTAACGCCATAACATACTCAGGAACCCATTTTAATACATCGACTTCAGGCTCCACGGTTTCGATGGCGTCAAAACAAAGGAACGGCATTATTCTTTGGCCTTGTAATTCTTCGAGCAAACTATCCAGTTTTTTTCCAGCAGCACAAAAGGTTTCTCCAAATGAGCTGTCACCCAAACCAATTACTGCGAATGATCGTCCACTAATCAAAGGGAATTCTTCCCCCAGTTGATAATATAGCTCTGCAAGTTCGTCAGGTATATCACCGGAACCTGTGGTCGAAGAGCAAAAAATCAGGTTGTCGGCTTTTTTAAAGTCATCAATCGTGCCCTGCTCAAAAGATTCCACCTCAAAGTGTGCTTTTTCCAACTCGGTTTTTACGCTTTCAGCAACTTCACGGCTATTGGCAAAAACAGTACCAATAAAAATGCTAATTCTGGACATAATAAATTTTTTATCTCATGATTAGTAAATTATAAGTTTGGGATTAAAAAGCCTCAGTCATGAGGCTTTATTTCTAACCATAATTAGCCGGCATCAACCGTGACCCTGTTTTCGATCGGGATTTGTACATTTGCGGCACTTTCCTGAAAACTTTTTATCTGGTCAAAGTTTAAATATTTATAAATATCTGCCGCCATGGTATTAATATTTGCCATGGCTTTCATGTATTCATCAACTGATGGCAATTTACCCAAAATTGAGGTGATAGCGGCTAATTCTGCTGAGGCTAGATAAACATTTGCACCATCACCCAAACGATTAGGGAAATTTCGCGTTGAGGTCGATACCACAGTACTTCCTGCGGCAACCCTCGCTTGGTTCCCCATACACAATGAACAACCCGGAATTTCGGTACGGGCACCGGCAGTGGCGAAAATACTGTAATAACCCTCTTCCATTAGCTCATGTTGATCCATTTTTGTGGGTGGTGCTATCCATAAACGGGTGGGGATGCTCTGAACGTTTTCAAGTAATTTACCCGCTGCTCGATAATGCCCGATATTGGTCATACAAGAACCAATAAAGACTTCATCAATTTTAACGCCACTGACTTCGGAGAGTTTTTTAACATCATCCGGATCATTGGGGCAGGCTAAAATCGGTTCGTCTATCTGGTTCAAATCAATATCGATTATGGCTGCATATTCAGCATCTTTATCTGCTTCTAATAACTGTGGATCAGCCAGCCAGTCTGCCATTTTCTCAATACGTCGACCGATGGTTCTGGCGTCACCGTAGCCTTCGCTGATCATCCATTTGAGCAAGGTGATATTAGAGTTCAAATATTCAATAATAGGTTCTTTGTTCAATTTAATGCTACAGCCTGAAGACGAGCGTTCAGCCGAAGCATCGGAAAGTTCAAAAGCTTGTTCAATTTTTAGATCCGGCAATCCTTCAATTTCTAAAATACGTCCTGAGAAAATATTCTTTTTAGCCTTTTTTTCAACGGTCAACAAACCTTGCTGAATAGCCGTAGAGCGTATCTCCCCAACGGCACCTGGAACCCCA
>CAZKUH010000229.1:0-4665 GCA_964555895.1 uncultured Enterobacterales bacterium | reverse complement strand
CCGACCACGGGACGAATAGCGAATGGTGCTATTGTGGAAAAAGCAGTGAGTTCCGCATTTAGCGAGGGCGATTTCATTACTTTTTTATTAGACCGTCCCGATTTTACCACCGCCAAAAATTTAACCAATGCCATTAATAAAATTATCGGTCCTGGTATTGCGCGGCCGATAGATGCAGGTGCAATAAAAGTATCCGCACCCAGAAAT
The DNA here is from genome assembly GCA_964555895.1 of uncultured Enterobacterales bacterium. Lineage (GTDB taxonomy): Bacteria > Pseudomonadota > Gammaproteobacteria > Enterobacterales > DRNA01. The sequence continues at coordinate 4,458 of CAZKUH010000229.1, read as the reverse complement.
ATTTCGCAACGGGTGATGTATCTATCCAGCCTGGAAAATATTGTAGTCAATGAAGCAGATGCTCCAGCCAGAGTTGTGGTCAATTCACGCACCGGTACCATCGTTATCGGGCAGAATGTCCTTGTCAGTCCAGCGGCAATTTCGCATGGTAATTTGATAGTCACCATTGATGAAAGTCAAAAAATTTCTCAACCTAATCCATTGGCGCAAGGTCAAACTGCCTTGGTCAAAAAATCACAGGTTAATATTACCCAGGAACCAGCGAGGATGTTTTTATTTTCACCAGGGGTTAAGTTAAAGGATATTGTGGCGGCAGTGAATGCTGTTGGCGCGGCACCGGGTGATATTATGGCAATACTTGAGGCATTGAAACAAGCCAATGCCTTACATGCAGAATTGATAGTCATATAGGCAACGATGATGACGACTTTGATACCCCAATTAAATGCCTTCGATGTTCAAGGTTTGCATCAGCTTAATGATAGTCGTCTCACAGGAAATACTGCGCTTAAAAGTGCTGCTGATCAATTTGAAGCCATTTTTTTTAGACAGTTACTGAGTTCAATGAGAAAAGTTAATGATCTGTTTAAAGCGGATTCCATTTTTGATTCTAAAACCTCGGATTTTTATCAGGGCATGTGGGATGATCAGATTTCTTTAAACTTGTCCAAAGGATCGGCTGGCAGTATTTCCGATTTATTGGTCCAACAGCTAGGCGGTGTGAATAAGAATAAGATCGAGATGAAAACTGTTCCGCCTGCTACGGCCGTCGTCAACAATAATCAAAACATCAAAACAGCACCAAAAACGCTATTGTTTAACAATAATAAAACAGTTTCAGAGTGGCAAGCCGAGGTATCTGCAAAACAAAACAAAGTTATCAATACGCCAATAGAAAAAGCACCAAATATTGAGCCTGAGAGCTTTTCTTCACCTGCGTCGTTTATTGGTTATCTCAAACCTTTGGTCCGTCAAGCCAGTGAAATCCTTGGCATTAAACCGCAATTTTTACTCGCCCAGTCAGCCCTCGAAACCGGCTGGGGTAAACTGTTAATTAAATCAAAAATTTATGGTAATTCGAAAAACCTGTTCAATATTAAAGATAAAAAAGCATGGCAAGGTAAAACCGCTGTAAAAACCAGCGTTGAATTTGATGGCGTTAATTTTAAACAACAGCAATCCACGTTTCGGGTGTATGACAGTTTTAAACAAAGCGTGGACGATTTCGTGAAATTTATTTCAAACGACATCCGTTATCAACCAATGATGGAGAATGGACAAAACCAGGCCGTTTATCTGCAGAAGTTGCAGGATTCTGGTTATGCAACGGATCCTGAATATGCCAGTAAAATTTCAAAAATTTTACAAACAAAAATTATGCAGGAGAGTTTCAATGAATAAAAATATGATACTTGTCATTTCTCTTGTTTTCCGCCGTTATTGCTTATCGACTCGTCGAAAATTATTGATTTTGTTCTTTGCTATTAAAACTATAAAGACTGGAGACGATAATGGCTGGTGTTGATATGTTGAATCTCGGGACTGGCGGATTGTTCGCGGCACGTAATGCGCTTGATGTCACTTCAAATAATATTGCCAATGTAAATACGGATGGTTACAGTCGGCAGCGAGCTGAATTTAGCACCCTGGCACCGGTTTTTTTCGAAGGGAATTTCTTTGGTACCGGGGTCGATACTGCTGATATTAATCGTATTTTTGACCGCATTGCTAACCTAGAACTGTTACAGAGCAAATCAAATTATAATGAAGTGAATTCATTTTATGATTTATCTACGCGGGTGGATTCGTTGTTGTCTGATCCAACGCTGGGCGTGGCACCGGCGATTCAGCGATTATTTGATGCATTTCAAGGGCTAAGTACGGATCCATCTTCCATTCCGCAAAGAGAAGTTGTTTTTAATCAACTACAAGGTGTCAGTCAACGTTTTAACGCTTTAAATCAACAGTTGAATACTTTTGCTTCGGGTGTGAGTAATGAATTAAAAGCAATCACCAGCGAAGTCAATGCTATTGGCAAAAACATTTCAAAACTAAACCTTAATATCAGTAAACTCACTACTGTTGGACAAGGTGCTCCCAACGATTTACTGGACAAAAGAGATGCATTATTAGGTCGGCTGAGTGAACTGGTAGGGGTGACATCTTTTGAACAGCAAGATGGTTCACTGAATGTTTTTATTGGCAATGGACAAGGATTGGTTATTGGTAGCACTTTTTCATCCTTAACAACGGCACAATCGTTAGAAGACCCCAAAAAACTGGATGTGGTGCTGGTTAATAGCAACACACAGGTCGCCATCACTTCTTCAATTAGTGGTGGAAAAATGGGTGGTTTGTTACGATTTAGAGATGGCATGTTGGAGGGTAGTCTTAATCGCTTAGGGAAAATTGCTTTATCATTATCTAATAATGTTAATCAGCAAAATCAATTAGGTATGGATTTAAATGATAACCTGGGTGGAAACTTGTTTGTACCCATCAATACTAACCAGAGTCAATTGAATCGCGTCATCAGCAATAGCAACAATAGCGGTTCTCTGAGTTTGCAGGCACGAATTGATAATACTAATCAATTAAGCGATGATAATTATCGCTTAACCTTTAATGCCGGTGCGGGGAGTTATACTTTGGTCAATACTCGTACCCAAGCCGTTGAAACAACCTTTCTGGCCCCAGGGGGATTGCCTGCAACCGTCTCTTTTGCAAATTTAGGCTTCAGCCTGACGCTCAATTCAGGTGTGGTTGCAAATGGAGATAGTTTTTTAATCACCCCAACCAGAACCGCAGCGACTGATATTTCAAGAAACATTACCGAGGGTAGCTTGATTGCAGCAGCCAGTCCTTTACGCTTAACCAATGGTGTGAATAACCTCGGTTCTGCAACCTTTGTTTCCAGCCAGATCAATGATATTAACAACGTAGCCTTTAGCACAAATGCGGGTCAATTAACGCCACCGGTGCGGATAGTATTTACCTCTGCCACAACCTATAATATTGTTAACGATACCAGTAATGCGGTGATCGAAACGGGATTGGCTTTTACGCCCAATGCGCAAAATCAGCTTCTGCCGACGGGAGCAACAAATTTTGGTTATACCGTGACGATGGCAGGCGCGCCCCAGACCGGTGATAGTTTTAATATAAGTTATAACAGTGGTGGTGTTGGTGATAATCGAAATATTCAACGCATTTCTGCTTTACAAAGTGCAAAAATCCTTGAGTCCGGTACGACTGATTTTCAAGGTTCTTATGGACAATTAGTTTCAAGAATAGGTGTGCAGACCCGGGCAGCATCTATTGACCAACAGGCAACACAAAGCCTTTTGACGCAGGCGAAAAATAGAAGAGAAGTTGCCTCAGGTGTCAATCTTGATGAAGAGGCGGCGAATTTGATAAAATTTCAACAAGCTTACCAGGCTTCGGCACGGATCATCACTGTCGCGAATACTTTATTTCAGACTCTGATGAATTCTTTCAGATAATGGGTACAAATGGATGAGAATTTCGTCAAATCAGATGTTTAATTCAGGTGTTAATGCAATCCTTGATAATCAGGCGGCTTTGATAAAAACCCAAAATGAGATTTCATCGGGTAAAAAAGTAAATGTTGCTGCCGATGATCCTGTAGCGGCAAGTGTTATTTTTAATTTGGAACAACAAATTGGCTTGAGTAATCGCTGGATAGCGAATACCAATAATGCGGAATCTTTTGCTAAACAGGAAGAGGTGGTTTTTTTTGCTGCTGAGAATTCTTTGCAGAGAGTCAGAGAACTATTAATTCAAAGTGGAAATGGCACGCTGAATTTATCAGACAGACAAGCCATTGGAACAGAACTCAGGCAAAGATTGGCGCAACTCAAAGATCTGGCCAATACTCGGGTCAATGGTAATGAATATTTATTTTCAGGTTTTAAATCAAATACCCCAGCTGTCTCGACAACCCCTACGGGTAGTTTTCAGTATGATGGAGATCAAGGGCAAAGAGTCGTCGATATTGGTTCAGGGATAACAGTGGCAACTTCTGACAATGGATTCGATACCTTTTTTGATATTAAAACAGGCAACAAAACTTTTTTAACGGGTGCCGCATCCAGCAATACCGGTGCAGGCACCATATCTGTGGGTTCTGTTTTTGATACTTCAGCCTATGTCGCTGACAATTACCAGATAGCTTTTACCGTCAGCGGAACGGGTCAACTTCAATATCAGGTTTTAGACTCAACAGCGACTTCAATTCTGGGGCCGGTAAATTATCAGGCAGGTGATGCGATTCAATTTAATGGTATTAATCTGGAAATAAAAGGTAACCCTAATGCGGGTGATAGTTTTAGCGTAGCACCCAGCAGTCGTCAGGATATTTTTACCACCATTCAAAAATTGATTGCCGGTATTGAGCAACCGACAACCACAGCGGCAGATTCCGCCCGATTAACCAAT
>CAZKUH010000228.1:0-4667 GCA_964555895.1 uncultured Enterobacterales bacterium | reverse complement strand
TATATGTTCGGTTAACAAGTTCTGCATGACCTTGACAACAACACTCAAAGGCAGAGCATTTGGGACCAGTTCTTCAGCCAGTTTAGGTGCAGTTTGAGAGAGTCTTTTCAACATTTGTTCAACTTCTTCATGTCCAAGTAATTGCGCCGCATTATCCTGCAGCAACTGACTCAAATGAGTCGCTACAACGGTACTCGCATCAACTACTGTATATCCCAAGGTCTGAGCTTGTTCACGCTGATCAGGCATTATCCACACGGCTTCCAGTCCAAAAGCCGGGTCTTTGGTGGCGATGCCTTCAAGCTGGCCAAATACCTGACCTGGATTTATCGCCAGTTCCCGATCAGGATAAACTTCTGATTCCGCCGCAGCCACGCCCATCAAGGTAATTCGATAGCCATTGGGAGGAAGTTCGAGATTGTCTCTAATATGTACCGTCGGTATCAGAAAGCCCAATTCCTGACTTAATTTTTTACGTACGCCTTTTATACGAGACATCAGTTTACCGTCTTGCGCTTGATCGACCATGGGAATCAAGCGATAGCCTACCTCAAGACCGATGGGATCTACCGGGTTAACATCATCCCAGGACAACTCTTTTAATTCTTGCGATTCATCGGCTGTGATTAAAGGCGTAGTTTCAATTTCAGCTTCTCTATCTATGCGTAATTGCTGTTTTCTTTGTTGCAAAAAGTAACCACCAGAAGCTGAAATTGCAGCCAGACCCAAGAAGGCTACATGCGGCATACCCGGTACAATTCCCAACAACCCCATCACCGAAGCAGCTATCCACAAAACCCGAGGATCTGAAATCAGTTGTCCAACCATTTGTTGCCCCATATCCTGAGCTGAATTCTGCCGGGTCACCATAATTGCAGCCGCTGTAGAAAGTAGTAACGAAGGAATTTGTGCGACTAAACCATCACCAATGGTCAACAGAGCATAAAAGCGCATCGCCGTAGAAAAATCCAGACCATGCTGTGTCATGCCAATAGCAAGACCACCAATAATGTTGATAAATAAAATCAGCAAGCCGGCAATGGCATCACCTCGAACAAATTTACTGGCACCATCCATGGCTCCATAAAAATCAGCTTCTCTGGAAACTTCGATACGACGTAATCCCGCGTCTTCTTGTGAAAGTATACCGGCATTGAGATCAGCATCAATAGCCATTTGTTTACCCGGCATAGCATCCAGCGTAAACCTGGCACTGACTTCAGATATGCGTCCAGCCCCCTTGGTGACCACCACAAAATTGATCAACACCAATATGGCAAATACCACCAGACCTACGGCATAATTCCCCCCAACCACCACTGAGCCAAATGATTCAATAACAGTTCCTGCTGCTGCACCGCCAGTATGACCTTCTAACAATACCACTCGGGTTGAGGCAACATTCAGGGCAAGACGCAATAACGTGGTGACCAGTAAAATCGTCGGAAAAATTGCAAAATCAAGAGGTTTTAAAGTATAAACGGTAACCAGCACGACGATCAAAGCCAAGGTAATGTTAAAAGTAAACATTAAGTCCAGCATCCAGGTAGGAATAGGCAAGGTCATCATCGCCAATACGGCAACAAGTAATATGGGTGTTCCTAGTCCTCTTAAATGGATCTGAGGTTCTACAAGACTATTGACTTCAGCCATAAATAAACTCTTTTTGTGGTCATATTATTCTCATCTGCTCGTTTTTGTTTTATGTTAATAGTTCATATCTTCAGGGATCGGCAATTCATCATCTAAATCGGGTTTATCACCCCCCTCTTTGCGGTAAGTATTCAAGCGATAAACAAATGCCAGTACTTGCGCCACCGCGAGAAACAATCCCGAAGGGATCTCTTGATTAAGTTTGGTTGTGTGAAAAATTGAACGCGCCAAGGGTGGCGCTGCGACGATTGTGACATGATGTGCCAACGCGATCTCTCTAATTTTAAGGGCAATTCTATCCGCGCCTTTGGCTACAACAACGGGTGCTTTTTCACCAAAATCTTCATATTTCAGCGCTACCGAATAATGTTCAGGATTGGTAATAATGACATCCGCATCGGGTACCTCACTCATCATGCGTTGTTGTGAGATGTCTCTTTGTTGCTGACGAATTTTTGACTTGAGTTCAGGTTTCCCTTCAGTATCTTTAAATTCATCTTTCAATTCCTGTTTCGTCATTTTCAGTTCTTTGGCATTTTTCCATAACTGAAAAGGTATATCGATTGCAGCAATAATTAATAGCGACGCACTGATACCAATAAATGCAAAACTTATCAGACCTAGCCCGTGTGGTAAGGCTTGCTCGATGGATTCTGTTCCCAGAGAGAGTAATTCATCAAAAATACTGGACAGCGTAAACCAGGCGACCAGACCAACAACACCAAACTTGCCAATACTCTTTACCACCTCGATAACCGCATTTGCTCCAAGCATTCGCTTGAAGCCTTTGGCCGGAGATAGCCGACTACCTTTGAAATTCATCGAAGAAGTACTGAATGACCAGCCACCAATTGCCACCGGTGAAACTCCGGCTGCCAGGTATACTAGAAAGAAAAACAAGGTTAACGTCAAAAAAACTTCAAACAAACTCGAATTTAATGCGGCAAGCATCCATGTTGTTGAAGTAATATCTGAACGCTGGAATGAAAAACTACGTCTCGCAATATCAACAAATGCTTTAGTGATCTCAGGCCCTGTCCAGATAAATCCCAGACCGGAAAAAATAAGCAAGCTCGCCGTCGTTAGTTCTCGAGATCGGGGTACCTGTCCTTTTTCTCTGGCATCTTTTAATCTTTTTTGGGTCGCCTGTTCGGTACGTTCACCCGCTTGCTTCTCTTCAGCCATTAGCTAGCACTCCAGTTTCACCAAACGACAGACAATTTCAGTCGTTTTACTCATTTGGCTATCAAAATGTCCAGTAAAACCGGATAAGGTCAACCACAGCAGTAATAGACCGGCAATCAGGCTAATGGGAAAACCAATGGCAAAAATATTTAATTGTGGCGCTGCTTTGGTCATAATACCAAAAGTTAAATTCACGGTTAAGAGTGCCAAAGCAGCCGAGAGCGCCATGAGTACAGCACCGGCAAACATCCATCGGCCAAACATAATTAATGACCACATGCCTGCTGCTTCGGGTCCGGCAGAAGAAACCGGGAAACTGACAAAACTTTCCGCCACTATTCTCAACAATAACAAATGACCATCCACTGCTAAAAATATCAAGGTCGTCAACATTAAAAAAAACTGCCCTAATACCGGCACTTGCACACCATTAATCGGATCGACTAATGAAGCAAAACCCAGACCGGTCTGCATCGCTATCATCTGCCCCCCGATGACAAAGGTTTCAAATAAAACTCTGGTCGCTAATCCCATCGACGCACCGATACCGATTTGCGAAATCATGGCGATAAAGCCATCACCCGATAAAATTTCCATCTTGGCTATTGGTGCCAGCGTGGGCGCGATCAATAAAGTAATAGATATCGCCAGAAAAATTCTTATTCTTGTGGGAATCAAATTGGCACCAAAAACTGACATGGCAAATAGCAGTGTGCTGATCCGTACAAAGGGCCAGAAAAACTGATAAAACATTTGCTCTAACTGTGTCCAGTCTAATTGCATTAGTTTTCCATGTTATCCAATGAGTGATGGAATAGAGGCCACCAAATCCTGGGTAAAATCTATTAAACTACCAAATATCCAATGCGCGAAATAAGAGATAGTTAAAAGCGTAATAATTAATTTTGGAAGAAATGATAACGTTTGTTCATTGATGCTGGTTGCAGCCTGAAATACCGCAATCAATAGACCCACAATCAATCCCGGCACGATAATGACAGCAACAAGTAACACAATAAGTCGCAAGGCATCTCTAAAAACATCAACCGCAATTTCAGGTGTCATGACAATGACCTCAAGTGGCGAAACTATTGGCAAGTGAGCCCATAATAAGCGCCCAACCATCGACCAAAACAAACAACATGATCTTAAAGGGTAATGAAATAATCATCGGTGAAAGCATCACCATCCCCATCGCCATCAACACACTGGCAACGACCAAATCGATGACCAAAAAAGGAATAAATAATAAAAAACCAATTTCAAATGCCGTTTTTAGTTCACTGGTAACAAACGCAGGAACTAATACTGTCAAAGGTAATTTTTCCGGATCTGCGACATCTTCATTCCCGGAGATAGCGGTGAACAGGGCCAGATCGGTCTTTCGTGTTTGCTTCAACATAAACACCCGCATCGGTGCTATGGCTTTTTCCACCGCCTGCATGGGTTTTATTTCATCGTTCATATAGGGTTGAATGGCCTGTTGATTTACCTGGTCAAAAACAGGCGCCATAACAAAGAAAGTCAAGAACAAAGAAAGTCCAATAAGAATTTGATTCGAAGGCGTCTGCTGCATGCCCACTGCCTGCCTTAAAATTGCCATGACCACAACAATACGGGTAAATGCTGTGGTCATCATAAAAATGGCTGGAATAAAAGTGAGTGCTGTCATCAACAGCAGAATTTGTAAACTGATGGAGACATCCTGATTGCCATCAGTGGTATTGGTGATGGTCAAAAGAGGTAAATCGGCCGCTTGCAAGTGTCCTGCAAGTAACAAGAATAAAATAAAAATAAGTGTTTTATTCTTCATGAGATGCCACTATTGT
>CAZKUH010000227.1:1926-4677 GCA_964555895.1 uncultured Enterobacterales bacterium | reverse complement strand
ATTTCCCCCGTAGGAGGCGCGTCCCCGCGGCGATATCATTATGTTTTGAAACTAAATTTGTGAAAAGCAAAACTAATGATATTTTTTATCATTAGTTTTGCACACTAAAAGACATTTTAAACTTGATAATAATCCCGATACCAGGCCACAAATTTTGCAATACCATCCTTAACGGGCATTTGCGGTTTATACCCGGTAATTTTTTCTAACTCTGAAACATCAGCATGGGTAGCTGGGACATCACCCGGTTGAAGATCCATAAAGTTTTTCACCGCTGTTTTACCAATCGCAGTCTCAATCGCCTCAATAAATTCCATTAAAGTTATCGGGTCACTATTACCAATGTTGAATACACGGTAAGGAGCCGAACTCGTTGCCGGGTCGGCCTTATCACTATCCCAGCTTGAATTTGGTGCTGGCACATTATCCAGAACGCGTATAACACCTTCAACAATATCATCAACATAAGTAAAATCACGAATCATATCTCCGTGGTTAAATACATCGATAGCCTCATCATTGATTATGGCTTTAGTGAATAGAAATAAGGCCATATCCGGGCGTCCCCACGGGCCATAAACTGTAAAAAATCTTAACCCCGTAGTGGGCAGATCATACAAATGACTATAGGTGTGTGCCATCAATTCGTTCGCTTTTTTTGTCGCCGCATAAAGTGATACAGGATGATCTACATTGTGGTGCTCTGAAAATGGCATCAAGGTATTACCGCCATACACGGAACTGGATGATGCGTAAACCAAATGCTTAACCTTTTGGTGTCTGGCGCCTTCTAGAATATTACAAAAACCGACCACATTAGCATCTATATAAGCTTCAGGGTGCGTAAGAGAATATCGAACGCCAGCTTGTGCGGCCAGGTTAATAATACTATCGAACTGATAGCGTGCAAAAAGCTGCTTCATACCGTCACGATCGGCTATATCGAGCTTCTCAAATGTAAAACCTTGAAGATTTTTTAACTTGTCTAACCGAGCCATTTTAAGATTTACATCATAGTAATCATTCAGATTATCCAGACCAACAACTTCGTCACCTCTTTCAAGCAAACAGAGAGAAACATAATGTCCAATAAAGCCAGCGGCCCCTGTTACTAATATTTTCATCTGTTAAAGTCTCCAAAAATTTGCGCGTACAGCTTCTATTATCCTAGCATCAACGACACCTTTAACGTCCATAACGATCGCATCTATATTGAGCATTGACTTCCAGTCATCGACTGTCCAGGATAAGAACTGTTTGTGGGAAACGCATACGACAACGGCATCTAACTCATTGAGGTCTTCAAAAGCCACTAAATCAACATGGTATTCATGCTTAGCTTCGTTTTTATCAGCCCAAGGGTCAAAAACCATCGGCTGAATGCCATAATCTCTAAATTCTTTAATCACATCTTCTACACGTGAATTGCGTAAATCCGGACAATTGTCTTTAAAAGTCAGACCAAGAATGGCAACTTTGGCACTGCGGACCGGTTTACAGTTCTTGATCATCAATTTTACACATTCATGCACCACAAAAGATCCCATCTTATCGTTTATCCGTCTGCCGGCTTGAATCACTTCTGGGCGATACCCCAGTTTCTCCGCTTTATGCGTCAGATAATAAGGATCTACACCAATACAATGTCCTCCAACCAGTCCTGGTCTAAAAGGTAAAAAGTTCCATTTTGTGCCCGCTGCCTCAAGCACATCCAGAGTGTCAACGTCCATTCGTTTGAAAATAACGGCCAGCTCATTCATTAAAGCAATATTCAAATCACGCTGGGTATTTTCGATCACCTTTGCAGCTTCAGCCACCTTAATCGAAGATGCTCGATGGACACCTGCTGTGACAACACTGGAATAAACCGCATCAACAACATCCAACGTAGCTTCATCCAGACCTGAAACAATCTTGGTTATTTTTGTGAAAGTATGTTCTTTATCTCCCGGATTAATTCGTTCCGGGGAATAACCCACGGTAAAATCAGTTCCACACTGCAATCCGGATTCCCGTTCCAGCACAGGCACACAGTCTTCTTCTGTTGCACCAGGGTAGACGGTAGATTCATAAACGACAATATCGCCTTTGCTTAAATGCCTACCCACCGAACCCGAAGCACCAATCATCGCGCTTAAATCGGGTTGTCTTGCATCATCAATGGGAGTGGGTACAGCGACAATATAGAAATCAGCTTTTTCCAGCTCATTCTCATTATCAGTGAATAATATGTCAGCCTGCTGCAAATCATCCGCTTCAACTTCAAGCGTCCGGTCTTTACCTGACTTTAGTTCGGCTATTCTCGCCTTATTTACATCAAAGCCAATGACATGATGTTTCTTGCCAAAAGCCACCGCAACCGGCAACCCTACATAACCCAGTCCAATGACTGCGATTTTCCGTTCAATTGACATTCTTTCTAAACCCTATTATGAAATTATCATTCATCTGACGATAAATGTTTAATTGTAACCTGATACCTATGATACATGAAGATGCTTGTTTCTGTGAAATTTAAATGGTTTTAGACTCGGCGTAAATTGCGGGCTATGGTTACTCCCTAAGCAAAATCTACAGCAACGCAAAAAACCATTTTAAATCCATCGAAGCAGCACCTGAAACAACCCTCTGCTTTGTTACATAAATCCTTGTAGGCAACGCAAGAGCAGTTGTCGAGTTACCGTATCATGAGGGCTCAAGATCTTTCCATTCCGCTACGCTCCAGTCAAGATGACAGTGTCAAGTTAACAG
>CAZKUH010000227.1:0-1826 GCA_964555895.1 uncultured Enterobacterales bacterium | reverse complement strand
TTGAATAAAAAGAGTCAAAGAAATATAAGCTGGGTTTATCACTTTACGCTCTGCCATAATTATCTTCCAGTCGAACAATATCATCTTCGCCTAAATAAGATCCTGTTTGCACTTCGATCAATTCAAGTGGTACTTTACCCGGATTTTCTAGCGCATGTATTTGCCCGATAGGAATATAAGTCGACTCATTTTCTGACACCAAAAAAATCTTATCACCATTCGTCACTTTTGCGGTGCCGGAAACAACAATCCAATGTTCTGCACGATGATGGTGCATCTGCACACTGAGTTTAGAACCAGGATTGACTGTGATTCTTTTTACTTGATAACGAGAGCCTACATCTATCGAATCATATTTACCCCAAGGTCGATAAACTTCTCGATGAATTTTCCATTCCCCTCTATCCGCTGATTTTAAACTTTCAACAATTTTTTTCACATGCTGCACTTTATTTTTATCCGCTACCAATAAGGCGTCTTTGGTATCAATGACGACAATGTTTTCAATACCTAAGATTGAAATTAATCGGTCTTCCCCATGAACCAAACAATCTCTTGAATCCTCTGCGATAACATCTCCGAGAATTCGATTCCCGGCAGTATCTTTTTCACTAACATCCCAAATTGCAGACCAGGATCCAATATCACTCCAACCGGCATCTAAAGGCACAACCATCACGGAATCTTCATCTTTCATGCTACATAATGGTTCCATCACTGCATAATCAATTGACTCAGAGGGACATTTTGCGAAAGCATCTGCGTCAATTCTGATGAAATCAAGATCAACTTTTTCACTATCAATACTAATTTTACAAACTTCTACAATTTCAGGGTGACATTTGGTCAAGATTTCAATATACCGGCTGGCTTTGAATAAAAACATACCGCTATTCCAGTAATAATCACCTGAGTCGAGATATTCCTGGGCTTTAATTGCATCAGGTTTCTCCACAAATCCCTTCACTAAAAAAGAATCCAGCGCTTGATCTTCGCGCTGCGAATTTCTCGCCCCCCTTTGAATATAGCCATAACCAGTTTCAGGGGACTGAGCAACAATACCGAAGGTTACTAGATTACCTTCCATCGCTAATTCACTGGCTTTACGCACAGCTCGCTCAAATTCAGGGATGTCTGATATCACATGATCCGCAGCAAGAACCAACAGCAAAGGATCTTCATTATCTTTTAAAGCATGGAGTGCTGCCAGCGCAATAGCCGGTGCAGTATTTCTGCCTTCAGGCTCAAGAATAACGTCACCCTTAACACCAATCTTGCGGAGTTGTTCTGCCACCAGAAAACGGTGTTCATCATTACATATTATCAAGGGGTCAAGACACTTAATATTTTCAAGCCTGATTAAAGTATCTTGCAACATGGTGTTCTCACCCAGTATATTAATAAACTGTTTCGGATATAAAGAACGAGATAGCGGCCAAAGTCTAGTACCAGAACCGCCGGCCATAATTACGGGTAATATCATCATTTTTCCTTTTTCAACATGCAAATATTTAAATCAAATTTAGATTAACCAAGGTTATAAATTTGAGTATGATATATTTTATAATTAATTTATCTGAAATTGTTAGATATTTTTCAATTAAAAGTAGTTAATTGTACAAATAGATAGGCACTTAAGGGTAAATACAACACAAAAAGGAGTTGTATTTCCGAGCTCGTACCCTCTGTCATTCTGAGTTTTCACCTTTTGTCCGAGCGCAGTCGAGGAATCTTGCTCGCGTCTTCAAGATCCTTCGATAAACTCAGGATAACAATAAAGGAGGCTGCTCCTTTATATGACAAAGAATGTAGCACTGTCATGCCGA
>CAZKUH010000226.1:0-4711 GCA_964555895.1 uncultured Enterobacterales bacterium | reverse complement strand
CATCGAAGAAGTGCCTGAGAGCATCCACTTCTTCGTTGCATGAACTGATAATAGAATAACTATTAGCTTATTCATGCGTCTCAAATTGAATGCTCTCAGGCACTCTGAAATCCTGCATTTTCAGGTGGCACGGGTATATATACATCAACAAACAACTTTTGATTTCTGGGCTTCCTAATCTTTATATTTTAAGGTTTACAATAAATTATGACATTTGACGATATCCGCCAACTTGCCGAAAATGATATGCAAACCGTGAATGGAATTATTCTGCAGCGTCTAAAATCTGATGTTGCGCTGATCAACCAACTCGGCATTTACATCATTGGTGCAGGGGGTAAGCGTCTCAGACCCATGTTAGCAGTACTTTGCGCCCACGCACTCGGTCATAAAGGACAAGAGCAGTATCTGTTAGCCGCCATTGTCGAATTTATCCACACTGCCACACTGTTACATGATGACGTTGTCGATGAATCACATTTACGACGCGGCCAGGAAACTGCCAATGAATTATTTGGTAACCAGGCCAGCGTGCTGGTAGGTGACTATCTCTATACCCGTGCTTTTCAGATGATGACCGAACTGCATAACCCGCTGGTACTACAAACCTTCGCCAACACCACCAATGTGATTTCGGAAGGTGAAGTCATGCAATTGATGAATGTTCATGATGCTTCAATATCCGAGGCTGAATATCTAGCGGTGATCAATGCCAAAACCGCCGCGCTTTTCGAAGCGACCACGCAACTAACAGCAGTCGTTAGCGGTCAGCCGGAAAATATTCAGCGCGCCTTAGCAAATTATGGCAAATATCTGGGCCGGGCTTTTCAACTGGCTGATGATGCCTTGGATTATTCTGCCGATAGTGATGCTTTGGGGAAAAATATCGGCGATGACCTGGCAGAAGGGAAAATCACCCTACCCCTGATTTATGCCCTGCAAAAAGGCTCAAAAGCACAACAACAGATTATCACAGCAGCCATCAAAAAAGGCGGATTAGACCAGCTTGAATCTATTCAGCAGGCCATTACTGAAACCGCTGCGTTGGAATATACATTGGATAAAGCGCGTCAATGTGCACAACAAGCTAAAGACTCTCTGGTACTTTTAGCTCCTTCAACTTACCGTGACGCCCTGGCTTCGCTGGCAGAGTTCTCCGTTGGACGAACACACTAGCATCTTTGTACACCGCAAAAAATCTATTTTACTCATTGTATTGGCATTTCTGATGGCGACCTTTCAGATCATTATTACTTGAATAAATTTCAATTGTTGGTTGCGCTTTTGCTCAAAACATTATAGAAAGGGATACCTTTTATCTGAGTACATTTAATTATTAAACATGCCATTGTATTTTAGTCAGGTGTTTGCTGTTGGATCAATTAGATCGCTGTCATCCCGACCTTGTGGAGGGTTCTTAAAGTCTCAAGATCCCGCCAAAAAGTCGGGATGACAGCTTATTTGTTAGATAATTTGTTTTTATTTTAACAATTTTAAGTTTAATTCATCGGTTTTCAATAAGATTGAGTAAAATGCAAAGGCATGTTATTAAATTAATAACAAACGTTCACAAAAGCGGGTAAATCTATGCAAATCGGAATACCAAAAGAAAGCCTAAAAAATGAAAATCGAGTGGCAGCCACACCAAAATCTGTCGAACAACTGATTAAACTGGGATTCTCAGTGGTTGTTGAAAAAAACGCCGGCCTCAAAGCCAGTTTTGCTAATGCTGCATTTGTAGCTGCCGGTGCCAAAACGCTATCCAAAAAAGCACTTTGGCAATCGGATATAATTTTCAAGGTCAATGCGCCTTCATCTGCTGAACTCGATATGATGGCCGAAGGTGCCACAGTCGTGAGCATTTTGTCTCCTGCTCAAAATGAAGCGCTCATCAAACAAATCGCCGAGAAAAAGCTAACCGCACTGGCTATGGATGCGGTGCCTAGAATATCAAGGGCACAGTCGATGGATGTGTTGAGTTCAATGGCAAACATTGCTGGATACCGTGCGGTGGTGGAAGCCGCAACCGAATTCGGTCGATTTTTCACCGGACAAATTACTGCTGCGGGTAAAATACCTCCGGCCAAAGTAATGATCATTGGTGCTGGTGTTGCAGGACTCGCTGCTATTGGCACGGCAGGAAGCCTGGGCGCCATTGTGCGCGCTTTCGACACCCGACCCGAGGTTAAAGAACAAATCGAATCTATGGGAGCTGAATTTCTTGAGCTGGATTTTGAAGAAGAGGCTGGCAGCGGTGATGGTTACGCCAAGGTGATGAGCAAAGCCTTTATCAAAGCCGAAATGGCGCTGTTTGCTGAACAAGCCAAAGACGTTGATATTATCATCACAACCGCCATGATTCCCGGTAAACCCGCACCGACATTAATCACAGCCGAGATGGTAAAATCCATGAAATCAGGCAGCGTTATCGTCGATTTGGCCGCCGCAGGTGGTGGTAATTGTGAACTGACCGTACCAGGAAAACTTTTTGCGGCCGAGGGTGTGAAAATTATCGGTTACACCGATTTACCTTCTCGACTTCCCTCCCAGTCCAGCCAACTTTATAGTAATAATCTGGTTAATCTGATGAAACATCTTTGTGCCGAAAAAGACGGCAGCATAACGTTGGATTTTGAAGATACCATCATGAGAAACATCACCGTGGTAAAGTCAGGAGAAATCACCTGGCCGCCTCCACCCATTCAGGTGAGTGCAGCTCCAGCCAAAAAGGTCCAACAAACGGCTACAGAAACCAAGCCTGAAAAAAAGCCTTCGTCTCTCAAAAAACATATTTCAATGATTATTGCTGCGCTGCTTTTTGCCTGGCTGGCACAGGTTGCCCCAGCCTCTTTCATGTCACATTTTACCGTTTTTATACTGGCCTGTGTGGTCGGCTACCATGTGGTGTGGAACGTCTCTCACTCTTTACACACACCCTTGATGAGTGTCACCAATGCCATTAGTGGCATCATTGTAGTCGGCGCGCTATTACAGGTTGGAACGACTAATCAAGTCGCCATGGTACTGGCAGGTATTGCCATTCTTATCGCTTCCATTAATATTTTTGGGGGATTTATCGTCACCCTGAGAATGTTAAAAATGTTTCGTCGGGAGGGCTAATCATGTTGAAGTCCAAGACCCTGTTTTTCTCATTTTTGCTGGTCATCACTTCACCTCTGGCTTTGGCAGCAGAATCAATCGACCCCGGCCAAAATATAGGCACACCAGGCGTTATCGTCGGCGTTTACATCATTGCTGCGCTGTTATTTATCTTCAGCCTGGGTGGTCTGAGCAAACAACAAACAGCCATCACCGGTAATATCTATGGTATTTCAGGGATGGCTCTCGCCTTGATAGCAACCATTGCTGATCCCTCGGTTTCCGGGTTAGGCATTATTTTGGTCACCATGACGATCGGCGCACTCATTGGTACCCGGTTGGCATTAAAAGTTGAAATGACACAAATGCCCGAGCTTGTTGCCATTTTGCATTCCTTTGTCGGACTGGCCGCAGTCTTGGTCAGTTATAACAGCTATCTGGAAATAACCGATCTCAGTGGCACTTTACTCAACATTCATCTGGTGGAAATTTTCCTCGGTATATTTATCGGGGCGGTTACTTTTACTGGTTCCGTGGTTGCTTTTGGAAAATTACGTGGCATATTTAATTCAAAAGCTTTGACCTTACCCCACCGCCATAAAATGAATCTGCTGGCAGGTCTTATCTCTTTTGCCTTGATGATCGTTTTCATCCGTCAGGGTGGAGAAAGTATCTTGCCGGTCTATATTGTTACTGTAATTGCATTGTTATTTGGCTGGCATTTGGTCGCCTCCATTGGTGGCGCAGATATGCCCGTGGTGGTATCCATGCTAAATTCCTACTCGGGTTGGGCGGCAGCAGCAGCCGGATTTCTGCTAAACAATGATCTGTTAATTGTCACAGGCGCATTGGTGGGTTCGTCTGGCGCTATCTTGTCCTATATCATGTGCAAGGCCATGAATCGTTCATTTATCAGTGTTATCGCTGGTGGTTTTGGAACGGTCGTAACGAGTTCGTCAGATGAAGAGCAAGGTGAACATGTCGAAACCACAGCCGAAACCGTTGCCGAGAATCTAAGAAATGCCAGAACCATTATTATCACACCTGGCTATGGTATGGCAGTAGCTCAGGCACAATACCCGGTCTCTGAACTCACAGAGAAACTGCGAAGTATGGGTAAGAAGGTTCGTTTTGGCATCCACCCGGTCGCCGGAAGGCTGCCAGGACACATGAATGTACTATTAGCCGAGGCAAAGGTTCCATATGACATCGTCTTGGAAATGGACGAAATAAATGATGATTTTCCCGAAACCGATATGGTGTTAGTCATCGGAGCAAATGATACCGTCAACCCGGCAGCACAAGATGATCCTGGCAGCCCCATTGCAGGCATGCCCGTTCTCGAAGTCTGGAAAGCGAAGGAAGTGGTGGTCTTCAAACGCTCAATGAACACCGGTTATGCCGGCGTACAAAATCCATTATTCTTTAAAGAAAATACTGCGATGTTGTTTGGTGATGCCAAAGCCAGTGTGGATAATATCCTTAAAGCCTTAAAGATGTAACAACTCGACGTTTGACGCAAAAAAGCCTGCTTAGCAGGCTTTTTTTTCAAGCGCTTTGTCATGCCAAGCAGCGTCGAGGGATCTTCTGCTTGGCCGTGCAAGATCCTTCG
>CAZKUH010000225.1:0-4762 GCA_964555895.1 uncultured Enterobacterales bacterium | reverse complement strand
TATAGATGGTGACAAAAAGTGGCATCTACCGCGGTTAGGGGGAGTGAGGAACGAAAGTTCAATTCCTTGATTGGCGTCTGGCTGGGTTAATTGATGAAAAGTTGATTATTCTCAGCTCTGTGAGTGGAGACGAAAAATGAGTCCTACAGTGAGTAATTTAATAGCAAAAGAAGAGATTGAAATGTCTGAAGACGAAACGGTTGAAGAAGCATCTGATATTGATGAAAAAGCTGAAGTCGAAGCAACTAAGGACAAGAAAAAGACCATTTCCAGAAAGAACATGGATGCTACGCAGATTTATTTGGGAGAAATTGGTGCAGCACCTTTGCTGAGTGCTGAAGAAGAAGTGTTTTTTGCCAGAAAATCCTTAAAGGGTTGCGAAGCTTCACGCTCTAGGATGATCGAAAGTAATTTAAGGCTGGTGGTGAAAATTTCACGTCGCTATCTCAATAGAGGTTTACCCCTGCTTGATTTGATTGAAGAAGGCAATCTGGGTCTTATTCGTGCAGTCGAAAAGTTTGATCCAGAGCGTGGCTTTAGATTTTCTACCTATGCCACTTGGTGGATAAGACAAACCATCGAACGTGCATTGATGAATCAAACCCGCACCATACGTTTACCTATACACGTCGTTAAAGAGATGAATGTTTATTTACGAGCCTCTCGAGAACTGGCGCAAAATCTTGATCATGAACCCTCTGCAGAAGAGATTGCAGCAAAAGTTAACAAACCGGTGAAAGACGTCAGTAAAATGCTGCGTTTGAATACCAAAATATCTTCAGTGGATGTACCGATCGGTACTGATTCGGAAAAATCTCTCTTGGAAATGGTCCCCGATCATAAGGCAGAAAGTCCTGAAGAAAATTTACAAAAAACGGATCTCCATAAAAATCTGGAAAAGTGGCTGTTTGAACTGAGTGAGAAACAACGTGACGTACTGGTCAGAAGATTTGGTTTATTGGGGCATGAGCCAGCAACCTTGGAGCAAGTGGGTATCGAAATCGGTCTTACTCGAGAACGAGTGCGGCAGATCCAGGTTGAAGCGCTACGTCGTTTGAGGGAATTACTCGAAAGAAATGATTTGAAACTGGAGAACCTGTTTTCGTTTTAGAAGTCACCACCTCCGGGCAAAAAAAACCAGCATTATGCTGGTTTTTTTTGCCCGGAAAAAGCAACGCCATCTTGAACTCAGGTTGCTTCAGGGAGTGTCGCTGTAATACTGAGCGCATGGATGTCTTTTTTCATCATGGGAGCCAGTATTTCATAGATGAGCTGGTGTCTTTTAAGTGAACTTAGACCGATAAATGCCTTGCTGCTGATGCGAATTCTAAAGTGTCCACCACCGGCAGCCGCACCTGCATGCCCAACATGTTTATCGCTGTCATCAATAATTTCAACAGTGTCGGGTTGTAATGCGGCTATCAGTCGTTGTTTTATTTTATGCATGCGTTCTTCAGACATAATGTTAAGGTAAAAATTGCTTAAAGGGTTTTACAGCGACAGCTTCATACACGCCATTTTTTAGAAAGGGGTCATTTTCTGCCCAGTTTTGCGCCGCTGACAGGGTGGCAAAATCGG
Source organism: uncultured Enterobacterales bacterium (assembly GCA_964555895.1). Classification (GTDB taxonomy): domain Bacteria; phylum Pseudomonadota; class Gammaproteobacteria; order Enterobacterales; genus DRNA01. The sequence goes on along the minus strand of CAZKUH010000225.1, from coordinate 3,184 downwards.
CAATAATCACACTGCCACTAAAGCCGGATTCACCACGACTGTCCTCTGCAATTTGAGGGCACGGGCCTGCGATAACTAAACGTCCCTGATTTTTGAGTTGCTGAAGCCTGGCTCGGTGTTCCAAACTAAAAATTTTCCTTTTAGCTAAAGAATCTGTCACATCTGTTGCAATAATAACAAATAACATTTAACTGTTATCCTCCTGCTGATCGATATTTAAATTACTCTCGTTGGCCTTGTCAATCGTTTCTGGTTCTAGGGCTATGCTCTTTTTGTCATCCACTGTTTCTTTAAGAAAGGGCGCTATAATAAACATTGAAAAAACAATCATCAGCAGATTGACACTGGTCAGGCCCCAGACTTTGTAGTTGACCCAGCTTTGCTGAGAATGATAGAAGGCGAAATAATGGTTGCCTGCGGCTTGGAGCAAGTAACTGATTGCCCAGATATTATTCAAAAAGTACCATTTACTTTCAGGTACACTCTGCATTTCTTCTCCAGCACCCATGAAAATTCTTTTAATCAAAGGTTTTCTTGCACCAACAAAACGACTCAGGAGGAAGGCACCGGCAAATGCACTACAGACAATGGTGACTTTCCATTTGATAAAGACGTCACTGTGTAACGATAAGGTCAGTCCGCCGAAAATAACAATGGTCAAAAATAGTAACACTTTACTTTTTTCAAACTTGCCTGAGCTATAACGATAATAAGCGAGTTGTAGGGTACTGGCTGCTATGAGGAAAGCGGTGGCTACATAAATATCAGCCATTTTATAAGCAATAAAAAATGCCGCCAGAGGTGCAAAATCAACTAAAAAGGACATCACTGAAAACCATAAATACAAGAGATATAAAAAAAAGATATAATACCATTAATTACCGTATTGTTAGAAGACCGATTTTAATGTCTGAAGTGGATTTACATTGTCACACACATTACTCTGATGGCAGTTTAAGTGTACCAGAACTGATTCAGCGTGCGTTGGCTAATGGCGTAAAAATGTTAGCGATTACTGACCATGATTCTGTTGCGGCTCATGATGAAATTATGCAACGAGCGGAAAAATGGCCAATAAGGTTGATCCCGGCAGTAGAAATCTCCTCGAGTTGGCATCATCGTGATATACATGTGGTTGCTTTAAATATTGACCATGAAAATCATTCGTTAAGAGACTTTCTTCAACAACAATTTTTGCTGAGACAGGCACGAGCAAAAATATTGACCGAGAAAATGGAAACACGACTGAAAATTTCCGATGTGACCAACAAAATATCAGTTTTAGCCAAAGGTGGTATTATTTGTCGAAGTCATTTTGCTCAATTGTTAGTGAATGAAGGAAAAGCAAAAGATTTTAGGCGGGCTTTCGAAAAATTTCTCAAAAAAGGGAAGATTGCCAGTGTGAAAAGTCATTGGCCCGACTTGAAAGCGGTGATTGCGGTGATCAACCAGGCAGGTGGGTACGCTGTTCTTGCGCATCCAACGCGATATAAATTGAATAATTCTACGCTCTATGAGTTGGTTGAACAGTTTGCTAAATATCAAGGTCATGCATTAGAGGCGGCTTATCCAGGTATAAAACCGCAGCAGCAAAGGCGTCTGATCCGATTGGCAAAGACGTTTTCATTATCAGTATCCAAGGGGTCCGATTTTCATCATAGCCACCAGACTTGGGCCGATTTGGGTAAAGTTCCGCTTTTGCCCGCCGATATTCAGCCCATATGGGAGCATTTTTAATTTTTTGAAAATGAATTTAGCGATTATCTTGTCAATATAAGGGCGATAAGATTTTCTTAAGTTGCGTTTTAATATTGATAGGTAGACGATTTATGTGGGGAAAAAATAAGCAACGTGTCAGTGAACTTGAATCCCGGTTAGCACAGTTACAACAGCAAAATACCAAGATATCTCAAGAACTCGAACTGGCTAACTCCATGAAGAAAGTCGCCGATATGGCGCGAGAAAAAAATAACCAGTTGACCAAGCGCTTTGATAAAGTAAAGCAACTTTGGTCTCAATCAACTTTAGGCATTGATGATATTCGCAACAGTATTGCTGAAGCGGCAGGTCAGTTACAAACCGAGAAAGAAAAATTGGCACAATCTGGAGCCATTTTTGGACAGGCGACCTATACCCTTGAACAAATAGGGAATTCTTTAACAGAGATAGAAGCTGATGCCAATGTTTCCTGTGATCAGGTGGCTGAACTTAAAGTTGTTGCTTCGGGCATTGAAAAGTTTGTTGGCCTGATCAATGACATTTCCGAGCAAACTAATCTATTGGCGCTTAATGCCGCGATTGAAGCAGCGCGTGCGGGTGAACAGGGGCGGGGTTTTGCGGTGGTTGCTGATGAAGTGAGAAATCTGGCCAAACGAACTAACGAAGCGACTTCTGAAATCGGTGCTTTGGTCAAGACGATTGGTTCAGAAACTGATGAAGTCGATTCCAGTAGCCGTGCGATTGCTAAAAAATGTGCAAATTTGACCACTTCTTCCACGCTGGTGCTGGGGACAGTCACCGAAGTGATGGCACTATCACATGACATGCATAGTATCATTGGACGATCGTCCGCAGAAAGTTTCATTCAAACCGTTAAACTGGATCATGTGGTTTGGAAATCAGAAATTTATGCACTTTACATGGGCACTTCCAATAAAACTGCCGAAGAATTTGCTGACCATACCATGTGTCGTTTAGGTGAATGGTATTATCAAGGTGATGGTTTTAAAAAATATGCCAAAGCAGAGAGTTATCGGAAATTGGAAGCACCTCACCGTGATGTGCATTTTTATGGGTTGGAGGGCTTGAAGGCTCACAAAAATGGTGAACATGATCAAGCCATCGAATATTTACAGAAGATGGAAAATGCGAGTTCAAAAGTGATGGATAATTTATCGGTGATGCAGCTTGAAATCGCCAAAATAAGTGAACAGGAAGCCGCTGCTGAGCAACGCCAACAGTCATCTGCAACTTCTTCCAGCCAATCCCCGCCAAGTGCTGATGATATTTTGTTCTAGTCAGCACAAATTTTCTGTGTGAAACATGCATTTTGCACGACCACGGGTATATACCCGTGCCACCTAAAAATGCAGGATTTCAGAGTGCCTGAGAGCATTCAATTTGAGACGAATGAATAAGCTAATAGTTATTTATATCCAAGGATGGATGGTATGCAGAAAATGCA
>CAZKUH010000224.1:0-4762 GCA_964555895.1 uncultured Enterobacterales bacterium | reverse complement strand
AGCAGGCCTATGATGAAGTCGCCAACAATTTGAAAAATATTCAGAAAATTCATGGCCGAAATGCTGTCGCCATGTATCAGGGCAATCCCACCGTACATAATTTGGAGGCCATGCTTTTTGCCTCACAGTTTGCCCGTTCTTTAAAAACTATTAACCACTACTCTGCGACTTCCGTTGACCAATTACCTGAACAACTGGTTTCCCTGCTGATGTTTGGACACAGTATGTTGATCCCTTTACCCGATATTGATCGCAGTGATTTTTTCTTGATTATCGGCGCAAATCCTGTGGTTTCAAATGGTAGTTTAATGACGGCACCAGGTATAAAAAAACGGTTACTGAAATTACAAAAACGGCATGGTAAAGTGGTCGTCATTGATCCGAGAAAAACCGAAACAGCGTTGCTCTCGGATCAACATCTATTTATTAAACCAGGTACAGATGCCTTGTTGTTACTGGCAATGTTGCAGGTACTGTTTGCTGAAAATTTATCTTCCCTCGGTTCTGTAGCTGCTTTCTGTGAAGATTTACATAAGATTGAACACTTGGTGAAAGACTTTCCTCCCGAAAAAGTTGCTGATATTACCGGTATCTCTGTGGATCAAATTAAACAATTGGTGCGTGATTTTAGCGCAGCAAAATGCGCCTGTTGTTATGGCCGTATTGGCGTCTCAACACACCCGTACGGTACACTGACCCAGTGGCTAATCAATGTTTTTAATATTGTTACCGGCAACCTTGATTATCCGGGTGGAACCATGTTCAGCAAACCCGCTTTTGATTTTCTTAAACGAAAGACAAAGAAAAAATCCAATAACAAAAGACCATCTAACAGACCTCAAAAAAAGCGTAGTGGCTTCGCTGATCATTATAGCCGTGTACGTAATTTACCCAATTTCAATGGTGAATTTCCCGTGGTAACCCTAGCCGAAGAAATACTCACGGCGGGTAAAGACCAGATCAAAGCCTTGATCACCCATGCCGGTAATCCTGTTTTGAGCACGCCAAATGGGGTCAAGCTTGATGGTGCCATTGCTCAACTGGATTTCATGGTTTCAATCGATTTTTATATCAACGAAACCACGCGCCACGCAAATATTATTTTGCCACCACTCTCAGCATTGCAACGGCCTCATTATGATGTGGTCTTCCATACCCTGGCGGTGCAAAATACCGCTCGTTTCTCCAAAGCATTATTTAAAGCTGACAAAAAGACCCGTTCCGATAGCGATATTTTTCTTGAACTTGCATGGCGTATGCAAAGCAAAAATTTTACCACCAAGATAAGCGGTTGGATTAAAAAAGAAATGGTGAAAAGACGAGGCTGTGAATGGTACTTGGATCAGCAACTTAAAAATGGACCCTATGCCAAATCTCACCAGTTAACTTTACAAAAATTATTAGACAACCCTCATGGCATTGATCTGGGTGCAATGAAACCCTGTTTGCCCGATCGGCTTTTTACCGTGGATAAAAAAATTCAACTGGCACCAGATGTCTGTGTCAAAGATTTAAATCGATTAAATCATCATTTTTTTGCTCAGCATGAAACCGATGTAGATAACAATTTTGATTTGTTACTTATCGGTCGGCGTGACCCTCGTACCAACAACTCCTGGCTACATAACAGCTACCGTATGGTAAAAGGTAAGAATCGTTGTGTTGCTTTTATCAACCCAATTGATGCCGAAAAACGTCAGATGGAAGATGGTGAAATTGTTCGGGTCAGTTCCCGGGTGGGTGTGATTGCAATTACTATATCCATTACCGAGCAAATAATGCCTGGCGTGATCAGTATTCCTCATGGTTGGGGGCACCAACTTAAAGGCGTGAAACTGAGTATTGCACAACAGCATGCTGGTGTGAATGGCAACATTCTCACCGATGAAATGTTCATCGATGAGGTGTCTGGCAACGCTGCATTAAATGGCGTAGCCGTTTCGCTGGAGAAGCAGCTTTAATCTGAAAACTTTTAACTAAGCCAATTCACTAAACTCATATCATAGCTAGGTATTTAAGGAAAAATACCACACGAAAAGAAAGTGTTATTCCGAAAGCTTTCCCCCGCGACGTGGAGGAATCTTCCGGTTGCAACAGTGCTACCAGAGCAAGATCTCTCCACTATGGTCGAGATGACATATTATTTTTCCCTTAAGTATCTACCTATGTACCTCATATAGTGGTCGCTTTTTTTATCAAGTTGAAAAACCAGATAATTAATAATGTAAAACCAATAGCACCAGCTATCATTGCCATAAGTTCGCTGCCAGCCCAACTCGTGCCAAAGCCATCAGGTTTTTTATTTTGTATAAAAGCCACAGCAGCAATGCCCACTCCGAGCAAACCTTCACCACCGACAAAGCCACTGCCAAGTAACACGCCTCTTTCTCGACGAGCTTCAAGTTGTTCGGTATTCTTGGTTTTCTTTTCAAAATAATGACGAATGAGACCACCAATAAATAATGGTGTCATGGTAGAAACCGGCAGATAAACGCCAACAGCAAACGCCAGCGAAGGGATCTTGAATAATTCGCAGACGATAGCAATAATGGCACCAATTGAAACCAATAACCATGGTAAATTTTGTTCAAGCACACCATCAATGACCAGTTTCATCAAGGTGGCTTGTGGTGCAGGCAATTCAGCCGAACCAAAACCAAAAGTTTCTGCCAGAAGCAATACCGCCAATGAAATAAAAGTGGCTGAAGTTAAAACGCCAATAAGTTCTGCAATTTGTTGTTTTCTTGGCGTCGCGCCTAATAAAAATCCTGTTTTAAGATCCTGGGATGTATCTCCTGAAATAGAGGCGGCTATCGCCACAACACTACCCACGATCAAGGTAGCGGCTTTACCTGCGTTATCCGTCCATCCCAGGGCCAGAAAAATCGTCGCCGTCCCCAACAGGGCGGCGATGGTCATGCCACTGGTAGGATTTGATGTCACACCCACCAAACCGACAATCCTGGATGATACGGTGACGAAGAAAAAAGCAAACAGGGTCACCAGTAATGCCGCAATCAAACGCATATCGATACCACCAACTGCACCAAAAGCCTGAGGAACAAAAGTCAGCACTAACACCACGATTAAAATACCGGTAGCAACAATTTTTAAAGGTAAGTCCTGACTGGTTCGTGGAATAGCAGATCGCTTCGAGACTTTGCCATCTTGCAGGTGTCGAGAACTCATTTTAAAACTCTGTATCATCACTGGTATGCTACGAATCAAAGTAATAATACCGGCTGTTGCCACAGCCCCGGCACCAATATAGCGTACATATCTTGTCCAGATTTGTGCCGCAGTCATATCTTTGATCAGATTGATGGTTTCTGGAAATAAAGGCAAAGTTCGTGCATCTCCCCAATAGGCAATTGCCGGAATGATAAATAAAGCCGATAACAGCCCACCCCCCACCATAATAGAAGCGATACGTGGTCCTAAAATATAACCCACACCAAATAATGCCGCAGAAAGATCAATACCAACCGTGGCCTTTTTTATAAAAGGTATTTTCAGAGAAGCGTGATCAGGAATAATTTTTATCCACGAAGTCAAAGTTTTAAAAAGCGCGGCTACCCCCATTCCCCAAAAAATGAACCGAGCTTTATTACCCCCAACTTCGTTAGCGACCAACACCTCGGCACAGGCAGTGCCTTCTGGATAAGGTAATTTTCCATGCTCTTTTTCGATGAGGTATTTTCGTAACGGCACCATGAACAGCACCCCTAAAAGTCCACCACTTAATGCCAGAATAGTCATTTCCAATAAATCCGGCGCCATACCCCACATAAAAAGAGCCGGTAAGGTAAAAATAATACCACTGGCAATGGAACTTGACGCTGATCCGGTAGTTTGCGCGATATTGGTTTCTAAAATTGTACTGTGGATACCGGCCTTGGCTAAAATCTTGAACACGGCAATAGCCATCACGGCCACAGGTATCGAGGTACTGATGGTAAGCCCCGCTCTTAAACCTAGATAAGCATTCGCCGCACCAAAAATAATGCCAAATAAAATACCCAATGTGATTGCTTTGAAGGTAAATTCTGCGATATCTTCAGATTCTGCCAGGTATGGAGGATAGCTCTCACCTTCCTTTAAAGGTGTATATGCCTTGGGATCTAACCCTTTTTTCTGGGCCAAAATAGACTCCTTGATAGTTTTTTTCAGGTGTATTGATATTTTTGTTTTTTCACCTCTATTAGATAGTGACTGTTGATTGCTGTCAAATGCAACTGAGAATCAGTATACAAAAACATCGTTTTGCAAGTTTCATTTGATGTCGTTTCTAGCTTTATATTGTAACCATTTGAAAATATAATATTAATTATTATTGATTAAATTTTGTACATCTGTTTGATCTAGTCTATAATCCTAGAAAATGTGAACCAGTTCACATTTTAGAGACAAACCAATAGCGCCCACAATGGGCTGACTAGAGGAGTGACAAAGATGGAAACCAACAAACAACTTAATAAATCTGAAGATCTCGATTTACTATTTCAGCAATCGATTAGATTGTCTAAAAAAAATGATAGTTATTATGACGGTATTCCAACCGGTGTTGAAGTTGAAGTGATAGAAGATTATTCTTGTGTCGCTATTGGCGAAGATGGTAATTGGTACTGGAAGCGCCCGTAATCCGCTTGAAGTTGCTAAAAAGTCTTTTCCGGAAAAAATTGGCATACTCATTCGGTAAATACGGTTGTTTTTTTAACTCTTTTTTTCAAGATAAAATGAGTTAAATATTTTAAAACAAGCT
>CAZKUH010000223.1:0-4784 GCA_964555895.1 uncultured Enterobacterales bacterium | reverse complement strand
ATTCGTCAGATCCTGACCAACTTGATCAATAACGCCATAAAATTTACTGAGTCCGGTAGTATTATTGTGAGAGTTATGCTCGAAGAAAGTTTTTCTGATAGCTGCTTGTTAAAATTTGTTATTTCTGATACCGGTCCAGGATTAACTAAAGAACAACAGCAAAAACTTTTCAAATCATTTAGCCAGGCAGATACTTCAACCACACGAAAATATGGAGGCACTGGTCTTGGGCTTGCTATTAGTAAAAAACTGGTTTCCAAAATGGGGGGGGATATTGGCATCTCCAGCGAACATGGTCTAGGCGCTGATTTCTGGTTTACTTTGAAAACTAAATATTCAACTGCTGAAATAGAATATTCTGCACCACAAAACTGGCAAGGGCGAGAAGTTTATCTTTGTGAACCGCATAAAACAGCAGCACTTTCCCTGAAACATATATTTACTCACTGGCTGTTTAATCTAACCTTATCTTCATCTGTTGAAGAATTGATTATACAATTAAATAAAATACCGTTAAATTTATTTCAAGTAGGCACAAACAACCATCCTTTAATAATAATATCCTCAGATGGAACTAATACTAAAGTAGCAAAAATTCATCAATGGCTTATTAAGAATCCAGAATTTTCAGGTAAAATTTTAGCCCTATTGAAATCACCTTCTGATGAAAATATACAAAAGCTACTTGATCAGGGAGCGAATCAGGTACTTGCAAAACCAGTAAACAGAAAAGCGCTATCAATCTGTCTTGAAAAAATTTATCCAAGACGTCATTTAAAAAATACAGGAAATATCAAAAGAAATATCAACAATATACAAAATAATTTAGCAGTCATGGTAGTAGATGATAATGAATCCAATTTAAAACTGGTTAATGTCATTCTTAATGATTTGGGAATTATTCCCGATCTGGCCAATGATGGTATTATGGCGGTCTCTCTTTCTAAACAAAAACGTTATGATTTAATACTCATGGATATCCAGATGCCTAAACTCGATGGCGTTGAAAGTACGGCTATCATAAGAGCCGGTGATACAAATTCACAGACCCCCATTATTGCCGTTACTGCACACGCCATGAAAGGTGAGAAAGAACAATTGATTAAAAATGGCATGGATGACTATCTGGCAAAGCCATTAAATGAAGCGGATTTAATCAGGGTAATTTATCAATGGTGTCCAACTAAAATTTCCCCCAAAAAAAGCAAGCTGAAAATAAATAATTCAGCTGTTACTGATTCAAACCAAATAAAAATATCTGGAGAGTTAATCAACTGGCCAAACTGTTTACAATTGGCCAATAATAAAATAGATCTGGCCTGGGATATGTTGTATGCAGTAATTGACACAATTCCTGAGACAAAAATAACTTTATCAAAATTACTCAATGAAAAAAATTATGGTGAATTTTCTCATGGAATTCACAAGTTTCATGGTGCGCTTTGTTATACCGGGATACCAACGCTAAGAACAAAAATACATTTTATTGAAACAGCATTGAAACAATCGAGGTTTGAAGAAATAGATAGTTTATTTGCCGAAATTTTACAATGCCTGCAACAAGTCGAAGAAGAATTCATCGCCTTAAAATCTGCAAATAATTATTTGAGATAAATACTTTTAATCCGCAGAGGCAACCACAAAAGCCACTGCATAGTTTTTTTCATCGCTAATGCTTAAATGAAATTTTGAGATGCCTTTTTTTTGGGCTAGTTTTTGTGCACGGCTGTTGAGTTCAACAATGGGTTTTCCTGATTGTTGGTGTGAAATTTCCATATCGAGAAATGAAAGTTCCGCGCCAATACCGGTCCCAAAAGCCTTTGCTACGGCTTCTTTTGCCGCCCATCGTTTACTCACAAAAGAAACTTTCATAGCCTCTGACTCCGGTAACTGACTGATTTCATTTTCATTCAATACTCGTAGCAGAAATTTATCACCATTATTGGTTAAGGCATCTTCAATCCTGGCAACGGCAACAATATCGGTACCTATTGCAATGACGGTCAACTTCTTGCCTCCAGCATCAGTCTCTTCATATCTTTTACAGCAGTTTCTATTCCGATCATGCTGGCTCGAGCAATAATTGAATGTCCTATATTGAGTTCTACAATTTTTTCGATGGCGGCTATTGGCTTCACATTATGATAGTGTAAGCCATGACCCGCATTGACTTGAATAGCCAAACTATCTGCCAGCAGAACGCTTTGAATAATTTTTTCAAGTTCTATCTGTTGCGAGTGTTCATTCTCAGCACTGGCATAATGCCCGGTATGTATTTCGATGATCGGTGCTTTGCAAGCAGCGGCTGCCTCAATTTGCTGACTATCAGCGTCTATAAACAATGAAACCTGAATACCCGCTTGCGTCAATCTTTGTACTGCATCTGCAACCTGTTGTTGATTGTGATGAACTTCCAAACCACCCTCGGTAGTCACTTCGGCTCTGTTCTCGGGTACTAAACAACAATAAGTTGGTCGAATTTTTTCTGCAATGGCCAACATTTCATCGGTTATTGCCATCTCCAGATTCATTCGCGTGCAAATAACTTCTTTCAAAATTGCTACATCCCTGTCGATGATATGACGTCTATCTTCTCTTAGATGAACGGTAATGCCATCTGCGCCTGCTTGTTCGGCTAGTAGTGCCGCTTGCACCGGATCCGGGTAGCTTGTACCACGCGCCTGCCTTAAGGTCGCAATATGATCAATATTTACACCCAATAAAATTTCATTCGCTAAATAAATCATGATTTTCTCGTCTTGTTTTTAATATTTTGTGTCACCAGCCCCTGGTACAAACTACGACTAGCAAAGGGTTTTTCACCAACTAATGGACGTAATGCCTGGGCAGTTAAAAGTCTGGCATCTCTGGTTAAATCCGCACCTTGCCATTGTTGTTGATGAAATGCAATTAATGACATCCCTGAAATGGCTTGCGGAGATCCTTTTGATGTTTCTACAATACCGTGACCCGGTTGATAATAATAATACTTATCTTCGATCACATCCTTATCATTAGCTGTCACTATCAGGGAACTACCATAACCCAGTAAACAAATTAACTGCCATTCAAAGGTTCTCAATACCACAGCCTCTGCCGAATTTCCCAGTAAACATTCGATACTGTGGCAGTAAAGTTCTAACAAACCTTCAAGTGCCGAAGCTCGCTGGGAACACCTGATTATAAGCTCATTTAAATATAGGCCACAATAGAGTTTTGAAGCCTGAAGTCTTTTCACCCAGGGCAACTGTGCGACCAACTGCTGCGGAATTCGAGGTTGAGGTTGAGTAGAAGCCTCCTCTGAATTGATTAACTCTATCTGAGTCAACGTACCCAGATCAGAACGCGCCGTCCAGGAAACGTAGAGTAACTGAAAAGGTTGCAGGAGTCCGGCTCGATCACGAGATTTGCGAGCGCCATTTGCCACCACGGCAATCCGACCATACTCCCGTGTGAGCATATCTACCAGTAGACTGGTTTCTTTAAAGGGCTTTCGATGTAAAATAACAGCGGGCTGAAATTCTACTTTCTGTATCGACATGATATTTTTTCAACCTGAAATCCTGCATCTTGAATGATTACGGGTATAAAATGGATTAATAGTCCGTATACCCCAGACTTTTTAAAGCTCGTTCATCATCAGCCCATCCTTCCTTCACCTTAACCCAAAGTTTGAGGAATACCTTTTGCCCAAATAATTTTTCCATATCCATCCTAGCATCAGTGCCAATACGTTTTAAATGTAAACCTTTTTCGCCAATGACAATTTTTTTCTGACCTTTCCTTTCCACCAGGATTAAAGCATATATTTCTACGATCTGCTTTGCATTCACCTTGAATTTTTCAATTTCAACAGTTGTAGAGTACGGTAGTTCATCGCCAAGAGAACGCATTAATTTTTCCCTGACAATTTCAGCCGCCATAAAACGCTCACTTCTATCAGTAATAAAATCATCAGGAAACATGAATTCAGCTTGCGGTATCACCGACAATAATGTTTTCTTTAGTTGTGGAAGTTGTTTTCCTTTTAACGCCGAGCCGGGGATAATTTCCTTGAATGTCATTAAAGTTGAATATTTGGCTAACAGCGGTAAAAGTGCTTCTTTATTGGCTAATTTATCAATTTTATTAATAAACAAAAATACCGGCGCCCGCGAGGTTTTGATCTTGGATAAAACCAAATCGTCATCCTCATTCCAGATATCCGCATCCACCACAAAAATAATAGCATCGACATCCTGTAAACTGCTACTGGCGGCCCGGTTCATATGTCGATTAATTGCTCGAGCTTCATTCCTATGCAGCCCTGGGGTATCCAGGAATACAATTTGTAATTTCCCTTCTGTTAAAATACCGGTTATTCGATGGCGTGTGGTTTGAGGTTTCCTCGATGTTATAGAAATTTTATCGCCGATAAGATGGTTTAACAAAGTCGATTTGCCAACATTGGGGCGACCGACAATCGCCACTAAACCACAGTGCTTATTTAGCGCCTTAGCAACTTTTGAAAGTTTCATTTAGAACCTTTTTTCTGTAATTTTAGTAACATGTTTGATGCTGCCTGCTGTTCTGCTTTTCTACGGCTGGCTGCTGTCGCACTCGTTAGGATCTTCTCATTATCTTTAAATAAAATGTTGCAGCTCACTTTAAACTGTTGAGCATGTTCCATACCACTGGTCTCTGTCACTTCATAATGGGGTAATACGAAATGTTGGGATTGCAACAATTCCTGCAATCTTGTTTTTGGGTCTTTTACAGCTTTTTGCAGAGACAATTTTGATAAT
>CAZKUH010000222.1:0-4785 GCA_964555895.1 uncultured Enterobacterales bacterium | reverse complement strand
CGTGAATCTGCGTGGGTAGACCCGGCTTGCCCGAGTGACACATGGCGCAGTTCTCTTGAATTATTGAGAAATTGGACTACATTTGGTAAAGAACTCATTGTTTTTAGTATAGATTTACATCATTAATAGTTGATTTTTTAGATGCATTTCAAAAATTAAGAATAGTTGGCAATAATTATTAATTAAAGCGCAAAGCTTCCTGTAATAACAGGTGATAGGAGATTGAAGTGATGGATTGGTTGAAAAGGGCATCCTCACCATTGAAACATTATTTTTTAGCGATGATCGCACTGGTCTTGCTATCTGGCTGTGGTGGATCTGGTGGAGATCCTTTAGGCTCAGGTGGTACGGGTGGAATAGGCGGCGGTGGCGGTGGCGGTGGCAATGTGCCAACTATTACCCTCACACTACAGTTGGTTTCCGCTAATACCGGACAAGCTACACAAACAATTACTTCTGCCAATCCAGGCAAAGTTATTGCCACGGTGGATGGAATTACCTCGGCAGTTATTGTAACTTTTACGACTGACGTGGGTGATATTCCTGTACCTACTGCAATAACTGATGCCTCAAATCAAGCAACAGTTGATATCATAGCGGGTAGTAATTTAGGTGCCGGTACCATTACAGCTAGTCTTTCATCAGGTGAATCCGGACAAATTGTCTTTGCCGTAGGCGCAACCAATGTTTTGATGGGTAGCGGGACTCCTTTCCAAGCTGGGGTAGCGGCAATTTCTGCTGCTACTATCTCTGCAGGTGGTACAACAACTATAACGGTTAGCATTGTTGACGATACTCAAACACTTTTCACCGAGCCTGTGGATGTTAATTTTTCCTCCTCCTGTAGTTCATCAACACCCCCTACTGCAACGATAAGTACACCAATCACTACGGTAAATGGTGTCGCCTCAAGTACTTACCTGGCTCAGGGATGCGTAGGAGATGACCCGATTAATGTCACGGCAAATGCTGGCGGCGTTAATCTTTCAGCTTCTGGCAGTGTCTCTGTGCTGGCAGCGGATGTAGGTAGCATTGAATTTGTCTCAGCGACACCAGGAAATATTGCGATTCAAGGTGCTGGCGGTTTGGGTGGTTCTGAAAATTCAATTGTTGTTTTTCGAGCCAGAGATACCAATGGCAACCCTGTGAATGGACAATTGGTAGATTTTAAATTAAATACTTTTGTGGGTGGTATTGCGATTAACCCAGTATCGGCAACAACAAACGCTCAGGGTTTAGTACAAACCGTTATTAATTCTGGCACCGTGGCTACCACAGTAAGAGTGACCGCGACTATCAGTGGCAGCAATCCAGCGATTTCCTCTCAATCAAGTAACTTGGTGGTCTCCACCGGGATCCCGGATCAGGACAGTTTTACTTTATCAGCTGATAATTTTAATCCTGAAGCCTGGGATATTGTCGGTACGCAGGTCAATGTGACTGCAAGATTAGCTGATGCTTTTAATAATCCGGTTCCTGATGGCACGGCGGTTTCCTTTACCACAGAAGGCGGATCGATTGAATCCTCTTGTGTTACGGTTAAAGGTGCCTGTTCTGTGCTTTGGACCAGCCAAAATCCACGACCTAATGGCCAGGAACTCGCTGCGAATGCTGCAGTTCCACAAAGTGTGAACACCCTCGGACAAAAGTTTGGTGGACGAGCAACCATTTTAGCCACCGCTATTGGTGAAGAATCGTTCCCTGATGCCAATGGCAATGGTCGCTTTGATGCTTCAGAGATGCCCACATTTGGTGGCAATAATATTAGTGGATTACCTTACGATCTAGATGAAGCATTTAACGATCAAAACGAAGATAACATCTACAACCCAGCGATAGCGGGAGGACAACAGGGCGGTACGCTGGAAACATTTGTTGATTTCAATGGAGATAATTCGTTTACTCTTAAAGATGGTTTATATAATGGGGTGCTCTGTTCTATCCCTGCCCATGCCGGTTGTTCAGCCACGCAGCAATCATTAAATGTTCGCGCAGAATTGGTTTTGATTATGTCTGGCAGTATTCCGGCACTGGTGGTTAACAAAACACTGGATTCTCCGCAAAACAACGATAATGACACCAATTTGATTCTACAGGGAGAATCGACCGGTGCGGCCAGCGTTATTATTGCAGATCTGCATAATCAGCCGATGCCTTCCGGAACAACAGTGAGCTTTACCGCTACTGTGGGTTCAGTTGTTGGCCCAAGTTCATTTACCTGGCCCAATGATAATCACAATGGTGGTAAAGTATTTGGTGTTTCTGTGAAAGGCGAATCCACCCCTAAAACAGGTAGCATTATTGTCGAAGTTAGGACACCAGGCGGTATAAGCACAGTTTTTTCCCCCATTTCTATTACTATTCAGTAGAGATAGGGTAAAATTATCAGGCGCCGAACGGGCGCCTTTTTTATGCGTGACTCATTTGAAGTGATTTTGAATGACAAAGAATAATCAATAATGAACAGCAGTTAAGCCGGGTGTGAGAAAAACGATGCAAAAAGTACGCGAATGGTTGAATTGGACGCATCAACAATTTGAAAACAGTTCGTTATTTTTTGGTCATGGTAGTGATAATGCATGGGACGAAGCGGTGTTTCTGGTAATGACTGCCATGGACTTCCCGATTGCTGGAGAGCCACATTTACTTGAGAAACAAGTAAACCTGATACAGCAGGAAAAAATAAAACAATGGGTTTCCAGACGAATCAGCCATAGAGAACCATTACCCTATATCACTGGCTTAGCCTATTTTTGTGGTTTACCTTTTATGGTGGATGAAAGAGTATTAATTCCTCGATCACCTATTGCTGAAATGATCGAATATGGATTTTCGCCCTGGTTACAATATGAGCCTGAAAATGTGCTGGATTTATGTACCGGTTCCGCTTGTATCGCCATTGCTTGTGGTTATGCTTTCCCCGCCGCTAACTTAGTGGCGACTGATTTATCAGCGCAAGCTTTACAAGTTGCGCAGCTTAATCGGCAAAAACACCAGCAACAAAACCGCCTGCAATTACTCCCTGGTAATTTATTCGAAGCCTTAACTGATAATCAGCAGAAATTTGATTTAATTATTACCAACCCACCTTATGTAGACGCACAAGATATGGCAGATTTACCCCAAGAATTTACCTTGGAACCAGCGTTAGCACTTGCTGCCGGTGAAGATGGATTGGATCTGGTACACATTATTTTGCAGCAGTCTGCCCGCTGGTTAGTCGAAAACGGTGTGCTGGTAGTAGAAGTGGGGAACAGTGCCGCAGCCTTGCAAAAATATTACCCTCGCGTTCCTTTTACCTGGGTTGACTTTACCCATGGTGGTGATGGCGTTTTTGTATTTTCAAAATTGGAATTACTGCGATATTTTGCAGCTTGAAGAGCAATGTTGCGCTCATCATGCTGTCGGAATAACCCCATTTTTTATCCGCAGGTGACAAGGGTTATGACCAATCCAGTAACTTAATTCTTCAACTTTTTCTAAATCCCAGATTGCGATATCAGCCGCCTTTCCCACTTCTAAACTGCCGGTTTTATTCTGGATGCCTAAAGCTTTGGCGGCATTGATGGTCATGCCTAATAAGGCCTCAACTGCAGTCAATTTAAACAATGTCGTGCCCATATTTAAAGTCAACAAGGGAGAAAGGACGGGGGCACTACCGGGATTGGAATCTGAACCGAGAGCGATATTAACCCCTGATTTTCTTAACCCTGAAATGGGTGGCAGTTTGCTCTCTCTGAGGAAATAATAGGCAAGCGGTAATAACACCGCTATGGTACCAGTCTTTTGCATGGCTGAAATGCCTTGCTCGCTGAGATATTCAAGGTGATCGGCAGATAAAGCCCCAAGCTTGGCCGCCATGGATGCACCCTCATTATTTGATAGCTGTTCGGCGTGGATTTTTAATTGTAGGCCTTTATTTTTTGCTGCAGTTAATAATTTGCTACTTTGTGCCAGATTAAAAGCAATCTTGTCACAAAAAACATCGATTGCTCCTGCTAAATTTTCGTCAATGACAATGGCTAATAAATCATCAATTATCCATTGTATATAAGCCTCTGGGCGTTTTTCGTATTCTTTGGGTAAGGTGTGGGCAGCCAGTAAAGTGGGATAAACGTCAATGGGGTACTTCTCTCCCAGTAGACGGGCTACTTTGAGCATTTTTAATTCAGTCGGTAAGTTGAGACCATAGCCAGACTTGATTTCTATGCTGGTAAAGCCGCTATCAATCCAGTGACAAAGTCTGCTTGCCGCGCTATTAAATAATTCTTCCTTGGTCGCGCTCCGGGTCGCTGTTACCGTAGAAATTATGCCGCCACCTTTGTTTGCGATGGCTTCGTATGAGACACCTTGCAAACGTTGAGCAAATTCTGCTGCACGATTCGCCCCGTAGATAATATGACTGTGACAATCTATAAGACCTGGCGTGGCCAAGCGTCCTTTGAAATCAATTTCCTGCTGGATCGATGAAATGAGTTTTGCTGGCAGTTTGCTTTCTTCGCCGATCCAATGGATAAGATCGTTATCAAGGACAAGACAATGAGGATACATTTCTCCAGCCCAATTTTCACTACAGGCGGCGATGTTTAAATTTTTGAGAATTATCATGATTATAATTTAACATGCCTTCCTATTTTAGTCAGGTGTTTACTGTAGGATCAATTAGATCGCCGTCCCGACCTTGTGGAGGGATCTTAAAGTCTCAAGATCCCTCCACAAGGTCGGGACAACATAATTGTTAAATAATTTGTGTAACTACTCACCCCATACTATGACACCAACAAA
>CAZKUH010000221.1:0-4785 GCA_964555895.1 uncultured Enterobacterales bacterium | reverse complement strand
CCGAGCGCAGCCCCAATGGCATTCCGAGCGCAACCTCAATGTCATTCCGAGCGCAACCTCAATGTCATTCCGACTGCAGTGGAGGAATCTTACACTTGGCCTCGCAAGATCCTTCGACCCTGCTCAGGATGACTTAAATTATACGGCTCAGGATGACTTAAATTATACGGCTCAGGATGACTTAAATTATACGGCTCAGGATGACTTAAATTATGTGGCTCAGGGTGACTTAAATTATGCGGCTGGAACGACGTAAAATTGTAGCCGAAATGACATTAATTTTTGCAGGCAGGAATTCATTTTAAGAAATCCTGCCATTTCAATACCAAGGTAGCGAATGTCCCGTTCGCTAATCCAGTAACAAGCTGGCTATCGTTCTCACCCCATGCCCGGTTGCACCTGCGGCAAAATACTTGTTGGCACTCTCACACGATACGGCGGCCAAATCAATGTGAAGCCATCCCCGCCCCTCGTTTGCGACAAATCGAGACAAAAATCCTGCGGCATTGCTTGCGCCTGCGGCTCCACCCCCTTTTACCGGACGGCTATTTTGTGTATCTGCGAATGCCGATGGGCATTCATCGGCATGCCAGGGATTAAGAGGAAGCGGCCAGTGCGGCTCGTGCTCTTGATCAGCAATATTCAGAAAGCGATTTTGTAATGACTTATCCAACGACATTACTGCATTGTATCGGGTACCCACAGCAATCACCGCAGCACCCGTTAATGTAGCTGCATCAATAATAATTTTAGCACCCGTGTTACTGGCATCAATTAATCCATCTGCCAACACCAGTCTCCCTTCGGCGTCAGTATTGGATACCTCGACCGTGGTGCCATTTCTGTAGCGTAGAATATCACTTAATTTATAAGCATGGCCACTGATGAGATTTTCTGCGCAACAAAGAATAAGTTTTACTCTTTTTTTCAATCCATTTAAAATAGCCAATGCCAGCGCGCCGGTGACTGTAGCTGCCCCTCCCATGTCAATTTTCATAAACAGCATTCCATCGGTCGATTTGATACTATAACCCCCACTGTCAAAGGTGATACCTTTACCTACCAAAGCGACATCAACCGCCGCATTGGGGTCTCCTGTCGGGTTATAATCCAGCGACAAAAGAGCAGCCGGACGGTCACTCCCTCTACCGACACCATAAATCCCGGTATAACCCTGAACCTTTAATTCTTCTCCTGAAATAATGTTCGCAGAAATATTATCGCCAGCGACCTCACGAATAAATGACGCCGCCTGTTCTGCAAGCGAAATGGGCGCTAAATCTTCCGGTGTAGCATTTATTATATCCTTGACCCAGTTAAAAACACGGATACGGGACTGTAATAAATGTGAATCTTCCTCGTTCAAGTCCGCAAATTCGATACCGTCCTGGTGTAGTGGTGAGCGAAATCCCTGATAAAAATGAAACTGACTTTCAACACACCAGCCCTCACCAGATAGTCTGGGGAGTTTAATCCCCATTGCAGCAATCTTTCTTGCTGCCTGTTGAATGACTTCAAAATCAAGCGTACTTTGCGTATGAATAATCAAAGCTCCGTCCAATGGAGTAACCATGGTAGACTTGTCCCAAGGTTGATTTGCGCTGGTTTGTTGTAGCAGGATATTCATTTTATTCGACATAAATTTGCTCCGATTATTGCTAAGCGAGAAAAAATTCCCTAATCTCTAGCTAGTTAGTTTTTATTTGTAAGACACAGTGTAGCAAACTCTATGCAAAAAATATGTCAGCTCTCTGAAATAGCGGACGGTCAGGCTCAAGCCTACCCCCACCCCGAAAATGAGACAAAAACCATTCTTATTGCCCGATTAGGTGACAACGCTTTTGCTTACCTCAATATGTGTCCACATATGGGCGTTGAACTGCAATTTCAAGAAAATAAATTCATGAGTTTTGACGGCTCACAAATACAATGTGCCATGCACGGCGCACTATTTGAAGTCTCTTCCGGACGATGTGATTGGGGGCCTTGTGTCGGCCAATCGCTACACGCTATTCCTGTCACCGTCAACAATGGCACAGTCTTTTTTGATAATGAATAATATCCATGAAATTTGAGCCGTTACTCCAACAAGCCATACTGGTCAAAAGATATAAACGTTTTTTAGTTGATGTGGATGATGGTAACGACATTTTTACTATACATTGTCCAAATACCGGCGCTATGACCGGTTGTGCCGAACCCGGTTCTATTGCTTATTTCTCTGAATCAAATAATCCCAACAGAAAATATCGCCATACGCTGGAACTAGTAAAATCTCCCTGGGGACACTTAATCGGTGTCAATACCCACCGTGCCAATGCGCTGATAGCTGAAGCCTTAAGCCAAAATAAAATCTCTGGTCTGGAAAACATGCTGCTACAACGAGAGGTAAAAGTTGACAAGTCTCGACTCGACTTTATGCTGACAAATCCTCTCAATGGCAAAAAACATTTTATAGAAGTGAAAAGTGTGACTTTAGGACCGATGCAACACGCCAACAAAACAACAGAAAATTTAAACTATCACGGGATCGGTTATTTTCCGGACGCGATAAGTACTCGAGCAATAAAACATCTCAAATCGCTGGAACAGTTACTGCTACAAAATCAACAAGCATCGCTCATCTTTTGTGTGCAACATAGTGCAATCACAGAAGTACAGCCCGCAACGCATATTCATGCAGAATATACGCTGGCTTTGCAACATGCACGGCTTTGTGGCGTCAATATTCGTGCTTTTAGCTGCAATTTATCTGTTGAGGAAATAGAAATTTCTGAGGAAATTCCGGTAGTTATATAATATTTTTAAAATTTCAAAAAAATAAATGCAAAATTTCGGTGAATTTTCTATCTTCTCATGAGATAATGCCGCGCTTATTTCAGGGGTGACCCTGTTTTTTAAAGAAATGTTGTCAATTTTTGCAAAGTTTTTCTTTAAATTAAATCGCGTATTTATACTATCAGGTGATTAGACGAGGAGTCTTATATGCCAACAAAGAAGAAGGCTACCACTACGCTCGGTTTATTAGGTTTTGAGCCCTATAAGGAAAAGAAGGGCGAAGCGTATATGAATGAGAAACAGTTGTTACATTTTCAAGCTGTTCTCGAAGCCTGGAAACAACAATTGATGGAAGAAGTAGATACTACCATTAATAATATGAAAGATGCGGGGCATTTTGCCGATCCAGCCGATAGAGCCTCTCAAGAAGAAGAATTTAGCCTCGAACTTCGTACTCGCGATCGTGAGCGAAAACTATTGAGAAAAATTCAAAAAACCATCAAGAAAATAGAATCCAGTGATTACGGTTATTGTGAGACCTGCGATGAGAATATTGGTATCCGAAGACTGGAAGCAAGACCCACAGCTGATCTGTGTATTGATTGCAAAACATTAGCTGAAATCAAGGAAAAACAACTGGGCGCTTAACTTTCAATTTCCTCTTTTTCAGGTTCAAGTTTAAGAAAGGTGCTTTTAGCACCTTTTTTTTTGTTAAAAATTTGTGCTCTGATAACAAACTTTAGCGTAGAATAATTCAACTCAACTCGGAATATGAGAAGCCGAACAAGCTCAGTTAAAATAGAGATGACATGTTGAAAAATGGGTGATTTAAAAGAAAGCAAGACCTTAAATTTAACCAAAGGAAGTATTTTCGTGGTTATCAAGACGAATTTGCGCGCTATTGGAAGAAAAATCAACGCGGAGAACCGCGAAAATACTTGTATTAACGGTTTTCCTTATCCCGCGTTGAGGTGAATTCTCATGCTACAGAATAATTATATCGGACGCTTTGCCCCTTCCCCGTCAGGACCGTTGCATCTTGGTTCACTCGTTGCAGCCGTTGCCAGTTTCCTTCAGGCAAAGTCTCAACAGGGTCGCTGGCTCGTCAGAATAGAGGATATCGATCCACCTCGAGAAGTTTCTGGCGCTAGCGACAGTATCTTGCGGACACTGGAAAAATACCATCTTTTCTGGGATGGAGAAGTCATTTATCAGTCTGCTAATTTAGCTATGTATCATCGCTATCTGAAAGTTTTACAACAACAACACCATACCTTTGTTTGTACTTGTTCGCGAAAATCAATAAAAAAACAGCACGAGTTTTATCCAGGTTGGTGTCGCAGTCGAGGACAAAAACCACAAGCAAATCACAGTATCAGATTCCTCAATCCTCAACCCTTGACCTCATTTATTGATGAACACTCCGGTGAGATGCATTTTCCGCTGAACAGTTTTGAGCATGATTTCATCTTGAAAAGAAAAGATGGCTTAATTGCATACCAACTGGCAGTAGTGGTAGATGATATGGATGAAGGCATTACCGAAGTGGTCCGAGGCGCTGATCTGCTGGATTCAACCCCCCGACAAATACAGCTTTTCCATTGTCTGAAAAAGCCCGTTCCCCGATACTTTCACCTGCCACTGGTACGCGGCAAAGACGGTGATAAATTAAGTAAACTCACCCATGCCAAGCCCGTAGATCATTATCCAGCTAATGAACAACTATTTAAAGTGCTGCAATTCCTAAACCAATCCCCACCAACAGCCCTAGAAAAAGCGGCCGTCAGTGAGCTTTTAAATTGGGCACGAGTGCATTGGCAACCCACCTTAATCCCTGCGATTAGCGGCAAAAACAAGCCTTAAACTCACTACCTAATCTTTTAACGGAATACATTAAAATCATCAAAAACAATAAAATTCCAAAACCGCCCCCACTCGAAGCAGGCGGTGGTGGTGGTTTTACCACCTTCATTTCAGTCAGCACGCCATTATTGGTGCTATCCGCTT
>CAZKUH010000220.1:0-4796 GCA_964555895.1 uncultured Enterobacterales bacterium | reverse complement strand
AGGTATTTTTGAATGCAACAGTTGATAAAATTTAAAAAGCGTAATTTTTGGTCAAATCAATTAGATATAGATAAGCTCAACGAGAAAATTAGTGTATTAAACGCAGGCGGCTGGAAAATTATTTCTATTACATCAAGTAGTAATATTTTTGGCAGTACAAGTTCATATATGCTAGTGGTAGAACTGGCAGAATAGGAATATGTTCATATCTAAAACCACCTATCCAGACATTTCAAAAGAATCTTGATGCCAATCGGATGATAATTGTAGAAAATATTGACATTACTTCGGTGGTTGCAGCCTGTGCAAAATTAAAATTTAAGTAGTCGAGCCGATTATCAGGTTGGTGTCTATTAAAGTTAGGGTTAGTGACTACAAGGCTATTCCTCGAGAAGTCTTAATGGGTTATATTAAATAACTTAAACCTAGGATAACAGCAACATTGATCTCAGGTTAAATAAAAATCAAGACACATAAAACTATTTTGAGGTATTTTCCATATGTCCAAAATCTATACTGAAATTAACATTGTAATGGCTATTTTGATTGTCACATTCAGCTCAGTTTCTGTTGCAGAAACGGGGAAAAAACCTGATCCAGTCTCAGTGTCGCGGGGAGAAAAACTATATGCCCAAAACTGTCAAGTGTGTCATCAAAGTCAAGGTGTAGGGGAAAGTGCGGCGCCTTTATCTTTTCGAAAACCAGGTTTTGTTCCGGCGATGCCGCTTAACGGCACTTCACATGCCTGGCATCATGGTGACAAACAGATGGTGAGGACAATTCTCAATGGCACGCCAAGTACCGATCGGATGCCAAAATGGAAAGATAAACTTTCAGTAAAAGACGCACAAGATGTGGTTTCTTACATTAAGACTTTTTGGAGCGACAGGATAATCGCCTGTCAGGGGCCAAAACATATGAGTTGTAAACCAGCGAAAAAATAAGGCGTCCAGTCGGATGATGATTATACCCGTCATCATTCAACATGAATCAGCAGATTAAAATGGATAATGTAACAGAGCAAATCGATCCCGCATAAAATTATGCAGGTTGGCATGGGCTTTTGGGCGATTAATGGTTACCTGAGTATTTTTCTCCAGCTTTGATGGCAAGCTTCAGCCTGTTGGATCTTGGTGGCAAGGGGCAGGTTGCAAAATGTGTAAAGGCACAGGGAGGGTTGTAAGCATAATTGAAATCAATCACCGTATGGCCATTTTTATCCGCACGAGGGATGTCAATATAGCGGCCGGCACCGTAAGTTTGCTTTTCGCTGGTAGCATCGGTAAACATAATGAATAACGGTGTGTCAGGGCCACTATCCACTGCCTGTAAACGGTAAGATGTGCCATCGACTTTAAAAACAACCCAACCGGCAGAATCCTCGTGTCGGAAGGTGCCATAAACGGTTTGAATAAGTAATTTTTTTGGTTCCGAGCTTTTAATTAATTTTGCAGAGAGTAGCAAAGCGGGATTATAGGCGTAAAAATCCAAACCTTTAAAATCGTTCAAGGCAGGATTTTTTGAATCTTTTAAGCGTATGGCATAACCCTTCTCGCGTTGAATAATAAAAAAGGAAAAACTGCCAAAAGTTACTTGCGTGGCATTTTTTACGGAGAGTTTCGCTTCATCTATTTTTTGGTTGTCCACTAATATGTTGTTGGCAGTGATCCGAAAAGAAATTTTATCGCCATTGACCCTGATGTTGCCGATGGATGGGGGAGCTGTAGCGGGGAAAATATGTTGATTATGCGAAGCTGAGCCAAGCGTATTGTCGCCTTCATTCAACCAATATAACCCCGCTAGAGATAGCCAGCCATTTGAGCTGCTCATACGCTGCTCGCGGTCAGCCACCCATTTTTTCCAAACAATTTCAGCACGTTTGTCAACTTTTGCCGTCAGGGCGTGAATGTCTGCTGAAATGGCACTGAGGGGTGAGATGATAAATAATAACAACATTGAACGCATGGCAAGTTGCAAAATAGGTTTTAGGGTCAGTTGTAAAGGCATATTATTTTTTTGTTCTCGCCAAATATTGTTGCCAGATTAATAGCCCTGGTCGCGCTTGAACTTGTTCATCAAAAAGTCCAATATCTCGCCAGATTGCCGCCAGATCATCTTTTTGCAAGGCGCCTGCCCATAAAGCCTGAAAGTCGATAACGCTCCACCAGATGACAAACTCGGCATTGAGATTATCACTTTCCTGTAGTAGACGAGAGACATAATTTTGCTGGAAAGTCGGATTGCTGACAATATTAACATTGAAGGCGTTAATCACAAGGTCTTCTGCAATCCAGCCTGTTTCAGTGATTGCGACCGGTTTTCCGGGTGCAATTTGCGTGATTTGGCTCAACCAGGTTGCTGGTAAAGTATCCGGGTTACCTTTGTTGAGATGGTCAAAAAAGATGTAGGGATAGATGCTGATACCAATAACGTCTACATAATCGAGTATTTCAGGAATATGTTGTTGTAACAATTGTGCTTCGTTAGATGATGGGGATTTAAGTGCTACCGAAATCATAATTTTCAAATTGGGGTACTGAGACTTGATATTGGTGTAAACTTGTTGGGCAAAAATTTTAAATTTATTGAATTCGTTGATATCCGATAAAATTAATTCACTGGCTTCGGTACCATAACTAAAATAGACCGGATCAAAACGGTTGATCAGATCCAGAGCAAAGTTGCTATAAGCGGTTATCACTTCAGGACTATCAAAATCACGGACATCCCATGGTGCTGTTCTTGGCTCTTCACCGTTCGGCCCCCAATTATTTGCCAGGCCATTCCTTGAGCTGTTTAATGAAACCAATTCCAGCAAAATAACTTTACCGGCATCCGTTTGGCTAATGCGGGAGGTAATATCAGCTTCAACATTGGCTGGATAAGCCGTTTGATTAAATGCCGCCTCCCAGGGAACGCCTTGAGTCATCTGATGGTTAATGATATCCCCATTCTGCTGCGCTTTTTCATAGGTGGTGTTGACCGCTGCGATAGTGGCGTCATAAGGCCAGGGTGTAAACCCCATAAAGAAACTTCTTTTGGCTATGGGAGGTGTCACCGGCGGCGGTGTTGGTGCGCTACTCCCGCTGCCACCACAACTACTCAATAAAAAAGAGATAAGGATAAGGAACAACAGTTGTCGGGTTTTCATATAAAAAACCAAGCCATAAAGAATATAGTGATGCTTAAGTTATAGCAAAAAGAATAGCAAAAGTGAACTTTATGTTAATTCCAGAGTACTTAACCTCAATTTGGCATCAGGGCAAAATCGCCAATGTTAGTATTTTGCAGTTCTTATGGTTGTCAATAGCCAGCTATTTAGTGGGAACGAGATTAACTTAGAAAACCATCAAAATAGCTGTGCTGAGGGCTTTCTTATCTAGGATTCAGGATATTTAATAAAAATAGGGATATATGCGGGTTCTGCTTTAATTCCTAACTGGGTTATAATAAAGCTCTTAAATATTTTGTTGATGCAGTATTTTGATGAATGAGTGTTGCTTAACCGATATCCGCTGGCACAAGAAATCACGCAAGTTGTCATTAAGTTTTGCCGATGGCCAGAGTGGTGAATTACCTATAGAGTATTTACGGGTTTTTTCTCCTTCGGCGGAAGTTCGAGGACATGGCGTCGGGCAAGAAACGCTGGTGGCTGGAAAACGCTTCGTTAATTTAAAAAGCATAGAGCCCAGTGGTAATTATGCCATCAAGCTAATTTTTGATGATGGCCACGATAGTGGGCTTTATACTTGGGAATATTTATATCAATTAGCTCACGATCAACAAAAAAACTGGCAAAGTTATCTGGAAAGACTGTACTTGGCAGGAAAACAGCGTGAAGGCCAAGATATCCATATTTTGAAACTCTAGCAGGATGAAATAAACAAATGTCTGAAGAGAAAACAACCCATTTTGGCTATCAGCAGGTACCTGTTGCCGATAAAGTGACGAAAGTCGCTGGCGTGTTCCATTCGGTTGCCCAAAGTTATGATGTCATGAACGATTTAATGTCTTTTGGTATTCATCGCTTGTGGAAAAGATATACCATTGATTTGAGTGGTGTCAGGGTGGCGCAAAAAGTGCTTGATTTGGCGGGAGGAACAGGTGATCTTGCGGCAAAATTTAGCAAAATGGTCGGTAACAAAGGGCAAGTAATTCTTGCAGATATCAATGAGTCCATGCTCAAAGTTGGCCGAGAAAAATTGGATAATAAAGGCATTATTGGTAATTTGACCTACGTTCAGGCAAATGCTGAATGTTTACCCTTTCCAGAGAATTACTTTGATTGTATCACCATGGCTTTTGGTCTAAGGAACGTCACTAACAAAGAGGCGGCTTTAGCATCGATGCTCAGGATATTAAAGCCTGGCGGTCGTTTATTAGTGTTGGAGTTTTCAAAACCCAAGCAACCCTGGCTGGGAAAAATTTATGATGAATATTCATTTCGTATTTTACCGCAGATTGGTAAATTAGTGGCGAATGATGCTGAAAGCTATCAGTATTTAGCGGAGTCTATACGTATGCATCCGGATCAGGAGACGCTGAAAGCGATGATGCTTGACGCGGGTTTTGATAGCGTAGATGTGCATAATTTAAGTGGTGGTATTGTAGCTTTACACCGTGGTTGGAAGGCCTGATTTATATGCAGTGGCTGATCAGTACCATGGCTTGTGGTTTGCTTGAGGCGGGTCTTTCCAAGGTGGTCGCTCTTGATCCGCAGTGGTCTGAAAAAGTAGCCTTGCTAGAAGGCAAAGTCATTGCGCTCGAATTAACCAACATTTCCGCCACTTTATATT
>CAZKUH010000219.1:0-4823 GCA_964555895.1 uncultured Enterobacterales bacterium | reverse complement strand
CAACATCAATATCAGACAGTTTATGGCGGTTTACAAATATTTATTCGAGAATTCTGTTGCGGTTAATGGCTGAGCAAATAGATAACCTTGCCCCTGATGACACTCAAGCTTTTTCAATACCATCAGTTCAGCTTCAGTTTCAATACCTTCTGCAATAACTTTAATGCCTAAACTTCTGGAAAGTGCAATAATGGCATCAACAATGGCCAAATTATTATCATTGGTATTGATATCGGTAATAAAAGAACGATCAATCTTAAGCATTGATAAAGGGAATTGTGTTAAATAACCCAATGATGAATAACCGGTTCCAAAATCATCTACTGCAATAGAAATGCCGCTGTTTCTGATGTTTTTTAATACCTTTTTGCAGTTCTCTTGCTCCGTAGCCAATACTTCTTCGGTAATTTCAATTTCCACAAATTCAGGTTTTAATCCATAAATTTTCAGATTGCTGGTTATTTTATTAGAAAATCCAGCGGTGAGTAACTGACTGGGAGATACGTTAACTGCCATCTGTAATTTTGATAAACCTGCATCGTGCCATTTTTTTGCCTGTAGACACGCTTTCTCAAAAACCCACTCACCCAGTTTGATAATGAGACCACTTTCTTCAGCAATCGGGATAAAATCAACAGGTGAAATGAGACCTTTTTCCGGATGATTCCAACGCACCAAGGCTTCCACCCCAACTAATTCCCCGCTAATTAAATCTACTTTTGGCTGGTAAGTTAAAAACAGTTGTTCTTCAAAATTTAATGCTCTCAAATCACTTTCAAGTTGATAGCGATTTTGTTCACACTGAGCAATTTCCTGATCAAATAATATGACATCTGTGGCATTATTATTTTGTGCATGAACTAATGCGGCATTCGCATTTTTTAGTAGTTTACTACCATCACTTCCATGCTCAGGGAACAGAGCACAGCCCATCTGAAAATCAAGATGGAATTCTCCAAAAAGAGTCTGCAACGGCATGTCTAATGTTTTTTTAATACTTTGATTTAATTTTCCAATAGCCAGAGTATAAGCATTTGCAATTACAGCATTTGAAAGAACGATAACAAATTTAGCCCCATTAAAATGGTATAATTTACAAAAACTAAAATCATCTTCCAGTTGAGATAAAGTTTTTTGTATTCTAAGCACCCATGCTTGAATAAGCGCATCACTGACAACATGGCCATGAATAGTCGTCACTTGTTTTAATCGTTTGAGGCCGATCACAAATAGATGCAGATCGCTTTTCCGTCCATTTTCGATAATATCTTCTATATCCATCTCCAGTTTTTTCAGATTCTCTAATCCAGTTAATGCATGATGGAACGCGAGAAATTCCAAATCTTTCTTTGCTTTCACTCTTTCACTTACATCATTAACATAAATCATACATTGATTAAGTATAGATATTTTATGAGCGCTGACTTCTAGATACTGTTCGTCAGCTTTTATGCGCCAATATTCAAAATTTGTACTGTTCTCTTTCAAATTTTTAATTTTTTTCTTCATTTGTTTTAAAAGTAAACGGCCATGATTCTTAGAAAATTCCTTACGCCAGGAATGATTCTCGAACTCTATTTCATACGCCCAATTAATGGCTGCGATTGGCATCGGACTCTTCTCAATAAATAATGCCAACCTTCTATTTTCATTATTCTGTTGTACAATACGTTTGACAAAATAACCAACAATGATGGCGATGATGAAAGCCACAAAATTAAAAGCTAACACGCCCAATGACATATAGGAGAGTTGTTTATTTGAATTCAGTGTTGACGAAGTGATTTGTTGTTTGATAGTAACAATCAGATTATTTAACAAACCCTGGGCTTGTTTTCCTAAAAGAGTAATTTCAACAAGGCTTGCTCTTGCAGATGACCAATCGGTTGTACTGGAATCAATATTAACGGCAAATTTATCTGAAATGCCTTCGATTGCATCATTAATTGATTTTAACTTTTTAATGCTTTTTTTGTCGATTGAAAATTCTGTTAGATTCTGAATATTATTTTTAATCGAAGCCATGGCCTGGCTGAGTTTAGGCATGTTTTCTTTTTTATTTTGTGTGGCATAGTATTCGTACAAAATCCTTTCTTGTTCCTTTAACCAATGCCTCAATTCAGAAATATAATTTAACTCGGGAAGTTGTTTATCCATCAACCTGGTATTGACTGAGGAAACCCTGGAGCCTGTTTGGTAGACAAAGAGGGAAACAGCACCACCCAACAATAAAATTATCAGGTAGATCGAAATAACATTTAATCGATACTTTTTTGCCTTACTTCTGGACAAAATAATCAAACCTCGGCTATTGTATCCTTTTGTTTAATACTGTTGCTCTAACGAGTTGAAATATCCATGGATAAGTCTATGTGTGATGCCACAATGTACTAGAACGCATTTTTGTAGTACCACACACGGTATGAATAACCTGAGCTTGAGATAAGAAAAGTCGTCAGCACAGCAATTTCTGTGGTTTTCTGTTTTAAATTTGCTTCCAATAGAATGACTATTGAGGTACAACCTTGCCTTGCTGACCACTAAAATAGCGGCACTGACTCATGGAAAATCATATCGCCTTATGTTATTTCGAGTGGTTTTGATAATAACTGCATATTTTTTGACCATTCTTATCCCAAGCTCAGGTTAAATAGGATTAAAAATCGTCTGGTTTGTTACAAGCTATCTTTTGCGGTTTTTAAGATTTGTCTTTTGGCTTAATCTTCTTTGGCACATTGAGTAACAGAAGATGCCATGAAGATGCCTACTGAAACAACTTCTTCCATCGGCATTTTCGTTCTGAGTGCGCGTATTTTATCTTGATCTTTTGCAAATCCTGCCGCGATAAATGCTATTTGGTTATTGTTGAGCTTCTCTTTTGCTGCAGCTGCAACACAGCCACAAAATTCAGCATTTTTCTTGATGAATTGTTTGCAGTATTTCTCAACCTTTTGTAAGTTTTCTGTTTTTTCACTGTTACAGCCCACAAGAAATAACGCTACGATAATTATTATTAAGTTTTTCATTTTTCCCTTCCCTAAACTGGATTGTCAATGTCAATAAATTCAACCGTAATCTTAAATTTTTCAGCCAAATGTTCTCCTAGTGCTTTCACTCCGTATCGTTCAGTTGCGTGATGTCCGGCCGCATAAAAATGAATCCCCATTTCGTCGGAGACATGGATGGTTTGCTCAGAGGCTTCTCCTGTAAGATAAGCATCTATACCCTGTTCTGCTGCAATATCAATGTAATGTTGACCACCTCCAGTACACCACGCAATGGTCTCGATCAGATGGTCACCAGCAGAATGGAATAATGGCTTTCTGTTTAAGGCTTGGGTAATTTTAGTGCTCAAATCCGCGCCTGAAATGGCTGGTGTTATTTTTCCTTTCAAAGCCACACATTGTTTATTCCAGGGTTCCAATGGTCTTTGAATTTGAATATTCAAAATTTTTGCTAGTTGAGTATTATTGCCAAATTCTGCATGAACATCCAACGGCAGATGGTAAGCGAATAAATTTAAATTATTATTGAGTATGGTCGCAAGTCGTTTGCGTTTCATGCCGGTGATAATTTCTGCTTCCGATTTCCAAAAATACCCATGATGAACAAGCATCGCATCAGCGCCAGCTACGACGGCCGCATCTACAAAGTTTTGCGAAGCGGTAACACCGGTCACTATCTTTGTTATATTTTCCGCACCCTCAATTTGCAAACCATTTGGACAATAATCCTTCATTTGCCAAGGCTGTAATAAATCGTTGAGATAATGCTGTAATTTTTTTCGGCTAACAGACATGACTAAACCTGCCTTTTATTTTGTGCGATAATCCACCTTAACATTGTTAAGCGGGAAGTTAAAATATTCATTTATGACTGAAGATAAAAATTTTGATGGGCTGGTAGAACACTTTGAGAATAAAATTTATGGTTCGTTGAAAGGCAAGATCCGCTTGCAGTTATTAAAAGATGAACTACTTAAACAGGTGCTTAGTGATCGAGGTAATTTAAACGTTCTCGATATTGCAGGTGGTCTGGGCCAATTAACCATCTGGTTATCCAGCTTGGGGCATCGAGTGACATATGTGGACATTTCTCATGAAATGCTCTTAAAGGCCCAACAAAAAGCCAAAGTCGCGGGTGTTTTTAGCAAAATTCACTGGCTACATTTACCCCTGCAACAACTCTCGCTTGAAACACTGGCACAATTCCCTGTTGCTGATCCAAACCACAAAAATCAAAAGGCTCATTTTGACCTCATTTTGGCCCACGCCGTATTAGAGTGGCTTGGAAAACCTTTTGCCGGTCTGGATGATATCTTAAAACTCATGAATGTGGATACGACGTTATCTTTATCCTTTTACAATCGCCAATCCATCATTTTACATAATGTCCTGAGGGGGAATTTCCGTAAAGTGTTATCCGATGATTTTCGTGGCGTGGCTGGGGGTTTAACGCCATTAAACCCCTTAAATCCTGATGATATTCGTCGTTTTCTAAAACAAAATAACTGTATTATCGAAGATGAAATGGGCCTACGCAGCTTCTATGATTATTTACCCAAACAGATTAAGGAAAAAATAAATGCTAGGGATATCATTGAAATGGAACAGCGCCTCTCTCATCAACAACCCTTCGTTGATATGGCCAGATATGTCCATTTTATGGTTAGAAACAAGCAACTTTAATTAACCTGAACGCTGGAAACTAACCTGAATCCAGGATAAGCATATTCGAGGAATCTTCCATTAGCAACAGTTCAGCCAGGGCAAGATATCGCCACTATAGTCGAGATAACAGACTATTTTGCCTTAAGTCCCTAC
>CAZKUH010000218.1:0-4833 GCA_964555895.1 uncultured Enterobacterales bacterium | reverse complement strand
ATCGTCTGGACACGGCCAAAGTACCGATTGAGCTGGTCAATTTGGTAGTTGAACTGAATAAAATGCTGGCCAGAGTAGAATCCAGTTATATTCGCTTGTCTTATTTTTCAACTGATATTGCTCATGAACTTAGAACACCATTGACAAACTTAATGACTCAAACACAAGTTTCTTTAAATAAAGCGCGTGATGTAGATTCTTACCGCGAAATACTTTACTCCAATCTGGAAGAATACGAACGTTTGGCGATGATGGTGAGCGATATGCTATTTTTAGCAAAAAGTGATAACCGCTTACTGGAAGTCACTTTGGTTGAGTTAGATCTAAAGCAGGAAATACTGGCGTTGTTTGATTATTTTGATGCTTTGGCACAAGAGCGACAAATTATTTTAAAACTCGTTTCCAGTAACACAAAAATTCAGGGAGATCGTGCCATGCTAAGACGGGCTTTAAGCAATTTGAATTCAAATGCTATCCGTTGTACTGCTTCTGGTAAAAGCATTAACACCACCGTTACCGAGTTTGATGGTTGGGCGCGAATTTGTGTTGAAAATCCTGGAGAAATGATCCCTAGAAAACATTTGGGTCGATTATTTGACCGTTTTTATCGTGTGGATTGGTCCAGAAAACGCAATAGTGACGGTGTCGGGCTGGGGTTGGCTATCACACGTTCGATTATAGAGTTCCATCAAGGCACTATTAAGGTTGAATCTGATGAAAAAAGCACGCGTTTCATACTATTACTACCGCTGTCATAGACAGCAGTAGTTGTGTACACCCTAATATTAAAACGGTTGATGTCATGAACAGCGCAAAGAATAAATTGTTTTAGTTTTTATCCTTTGCTCATTCATAATGATCAGGAATTCAATCTTTATTCTTGGGTGCAAACCATAACTGATATAAAGAAATAATAATTTGAAACGCCCAGGATAAACCCAGAAAAGCACCAGCTATGATGACGGTGTAGGCGTAAACTGGATCCCACTTGGTCAAGAACCAGGCTAAAATATCAATAAAAATAGCGGCAAAAGGTATGACGATTAATGTTGATTTAA
Source organism: uncultured Enterobacterales bacterium (assembly GCA_964555895.1). Lineage (GTDB taxonomy): Bacteria > Pseudomonadota > Gammaproteobacteria > Enterobacterales > DRNA01. The sequence continues at coordinate 3,775 of CAZKUH010000218.1, read as the reverse complement.
GCCAGAGTGGCAAAACAGCAAAACGAAAAATAAGCCCAATGGCCAAGGAGATCAGACCAATGCCAAATAGATGGATATGCGACAACTTCAGCAAGGTTATAATAGATGCTCCGGTGTCAACAGTGGCAACTTTTTGAATACCCTCATAAGTTGAGAGATCAGGAATGGGCAATCCTGACTTCGGGCTATGACAAGCCAAACAGGTCTTTGCCAGGATAGGACGGATTTTGGCATTATAACCTTCTTCCAAAGCACCATTTTTCAACCAGGATACAATCTCATGTCTATCATTTATCGATTTGAGGTTGCCAGCCATTGGCCCTCGAATGGCGGCTTCTAATCTTGTGCCACTACGGTTGCCGTAATAGGTTTCAGCGACATCACTAACTGACAAGCCAGGCTTCCCATCATGGCCCTGATGACTGGTATATAAAAAGGCAATAGCCATTAAATAACCGATCCCCATTAATAGTAAAAATGAGGTGTAGAGCAATTTTTCACTAAACTCAAAATTAATCAATGAACGCTTTCTCATTAAATATTCTCCTTAGGTATAAGAATAATTGTTATATTTTGAGTAGATCTTAATTCGTTTGTTTCTCTGACGCAACTATAAAAGCATTATTAAAACTCCATCAAAGCACCTCTGTTTCCAAACAATCTGCAATAAAGTGTCTTATTCAGGATGACTTCATCAGTCTAGGAAGAGCTTCTCAAATGACTTTCAAGAGCGAAAAGCCCTATGCTCAGGTAAATATTTTTTCGGGTCCGTTTCAAATTCCGAGAGACAATCGGGTGAACAAAAGTAATATGCTTGCCCCCTATAGACAACTTCACTGGTCGCTGTTTTTTGCCCTATTTTCATTTTACAGACAGGATCTTTTTCCTCTGTATCAATTTTATGACGGTAGTGATGATGGTTACTCATAGATAGTAATCCTCTTTAAAAAATTGGTTCGAAGTGAATTCTTCACTGCCACCATGAAATTTTCACTTCATCGCAACAGTATTTCTTTAATTAGGACAATTGCTGTAGTTAAATGGTTGCCTTTTTATTAAAATAATTGTAAAAAAACAAAGTGAAATTTTTCCGAATAAACTTTATTTTATCTTCGCTTGCTCAATAAATGATTTCCATTGGGCTCGTCGTGGAATAAACATCGGTACCTGTTGTTGATATTTTAAATATTCTTCAGCAAATTCACTGATGATCTTACGCTCTTCTCGTTTGGAGAGACGATAATAAATAAAAATGATAACCGGCAACAACCCAATAGAGAAAAATGTCGGCCAATGCACTACACCTTCACCAAATAAAGCCACAAATAGTCCAGTATATTGCGGATGGCGTGCCAAAGCATAAAGACCTTCTGTGACCAATTTATTTTCCTCCTTCGCTTGGTAAACCTGACGCCAACCTTGAAAAAACAAACCCAAGCCAAAAAATAGCAAGGTATAGCCAATAATCATGGAAATTATCATCCCGGTTTCGCCGAGTCCGACCAATGATGACCATAAGTTTGCATTTAGATCTGTCCGGTCAAGACCACCAAAACGAGCCAACAGGTAGATGGACAACGGAAAGCCATACATTTCTGCGTAAAGTGCAATAATAAAAGCCTGTATAACGCCAGCCCCAGCCCATTCACGCCAGGTTTTAGGCGCAAGATATTTATACAAAATCCAGGTAGCTATGACTATCATGATCACCGCAAGGATCCAGACACCGGAATGCTCAATCGGTTGCTTCATTAATGTTTTCCCTCATATGAAAAAATAAAATAATCTCAACGCTTACACCAAATACAACTGCAATCGTCATCATGGAGATCTCGCGATTTACGCTTTGAACCCAGCAAAAAGTTAATCAAGGGATAACTTAAATCACTTAAGCGTGAAGGTTGGTATAATTTAAACAACAACTGATGCGCATCTTTATGGCTACCGCGCTTTAAAGCCCAGCGGTAACCGCGATTTCCCAATTTTGAGTAAAACCAGCGATTGACCATTGAGGCTTTTTGCAAAGGTAATATATCCTGTTGCCACTGGTGTTGATAATCTGTCCGGTATAACAGGTTATTTGCGGCCATCACACCAGAGCGAATGGCATAACGTATACCAAACCCCCACAAGGTATCTTGAAACCCTGCCTGTTCTCCCGCCACCGGATGCTGGCCAGATAACACTGATTTAGTCAAATAAAAATTTCCCACTCCGCCGTGTTTCACAGGATCCTCCATTTGTAATCCAGCCAGTCGTTCGAAGGCTTTAACGGTTCTTGAGACATAAAGATTTTGTTTTTTAAAATCTTTAAATTGACAGGTTTTAACATTGCCACGACCATTCATTACTAATAAATAAGCGTAACCTTGAGGTGCAAGGTAATCATCACAAATAACCCAAAAACCATTCGGCATAGACGTTTTGAATTGGTAGCCAACGGCGATAGCGTCTGCTTGCTTGGGGCCGCTTGCTAAAATAGCTTTACCGTCCACTTTGTTTATTCTACTGTTAAATATTACCTTCACACCCAGGGCTTTAGCCTCTCTCAGTAATGCACTATCAAAACTGCCCTCACCTGGCCCCCGTTCAACGGTATAAAATAAAGTCCTGCTGGTTTCAATCGGGTAACTTTTATCCCAACCATCAAAAGCCAACCCGGAATTTGCCGCAAAATAATCAAAATTTGACGGCATGCCCAGTGATTTGAATTCATCCAATACATCTGTTTCACAGGACCAGTTTTCCAGCCCTTGCAGATCTCGGCCGAAACGCCAACCGACGTTTGATTTTGCTTCATGGACAACGACTTTCACATCTTGTTTTGCCAATGTTATGGCTGCAGCGAGGCCGGCTGGTCCGGCACCAACAATGGTGATTTCCTCGGGTTTTGTGACCTCGGTTGATTGTGAGTTTTTATTTGTCATAACCATTTCCTCAATAGATAACCCGTCACTACCAAGGGAAAGGTTATTTTTGAATAATTAGATATTTTATTGATATTTTGTTGTTCAGATTGTATCAAATCATTCTCAAAATCTTGTGCTATTGAATCGGCAAGTGTCGACTCATGGCTGAGCAACATCACCTCATTATTTAAAAATAGGCTGCGATAATCCATATTGGCAGAACCAATTAATGAAATTGATGAATCGACTAACATGGTTTTAGCATGAAGCATTCTTTTAGTAAATTCAAAAATTTTAATGCCGTGAGTGACCAGCGTTCGATAATACCAGCGCGCTGCGTATTTTAATAACATCTGGTCATTGAACTTGGGCACCATGATTTTTACGTCAACGCCGCGAGCAGAGGCACGGATTAATGCTTGGACAATTTTCTTCTCGGGTACAAAATAAGGAGTGACCAGATAAATCGACTGGCGCGCACGATTAATAAGAGAAATATACAAGCAACGTAAATCATGACGACAGTTCTTGCTGTAGTTGGGTATAATTTTAGTCTGGTTGTTGGCACTTCTTACCGTATTCAGCCAGCGAGGATGATGACGCCAGATCAAATTAAATTGCAGTGTAAATGCCGCGACTAATTCTCCACTAAATCTCACATGAGCATCTTTCCATCTTTTCGCGCCAAATGATTTTCGAGATGACTCAACATGGAAGTTAAATCCTCCGATAAAAGCGATTTTTTTATCAACTATTAAAACCTTACGATGGTTTCGACGGTTAAATTTTAACGGATCTAACCAACTCCAGGGGTTAAACCAGCGAACTTTTACGCCTTGTTGTTTCATACGGTGAAAAAATTGCCT